>JASHVV010000264.1 GCA_030044385.1 Gammaproteobacteria bacterium | reverse complement strand
TGCGCGCCGATCACGGCCGCGAGCTCGAGCTGCTGCACGACGTGCATCACCGGCTGATGCCGGTGGAGGCGGCGCGGCTCGCGCGCGACCTCGAGCCGCACCGGCTCTTCTGGCTGGAGGATGCGACGCCGGCGGACAACCCGGACGGCTTCGAGCTGATCCGCCGCCACTCGGTCACGCCGCTCGCGGTGGGCGAGGTGTTCAACTCCATCTGGGACAGCAAGCGCCTCATCGAGGGACGGCTCATCGACTTCATCCGTTCCACGATCGTGCACGCCGGCGGCATCACTCACGTGCGCCGCATCGCGGACTTCGCGGCGATGCATCAGGTGCGGACCGGCTTTCACGGCGCCACCGACCTCTCGCCGGTCACGATGGGGTCGGCGCTGCACTTCGATACCTGGGTGCCCAACTTCGGTATCCAGGAGTACATGCGCCACTCCGAGCAGACGGACGAGGTCTTCCCGCACGACTACGTTTTCCGCGACGGGCGGCTGCATTGCGGCGAGGCCCCGGGGCACGGCGTCACGCTCGACGAGAAGCTCGCCGAGCGCTTCCCCTACAGCCCCAAGCAGCTGCCGATCGCGCGCCTGCAAGACGGCTCCATGTGGGATTGGTGAGTTAGTTGACTGGGAAACGATCTCTCACCGGGGCACGGTGACATCGGCGGGCGGGCACCCCGGGCCGCCTGCGGGAGAGTTCTCGACGTAGGGAATGCAGAAGGCCTCGTAATCCGCCAGGGTGTCGGGCGGCGGCGCGACGCCCGCGGGCAGCGGGCGGTGGGAGATCGACTGGAAGTAGGCGATGCTCGCGTCGCGCCACCATTGCGCGTCCTTCTCCTGGATCGCTAAGAAATCCGCCGTCAGACGATAACGTTGCGGATCGACGTAGGCGGACAGGCCGCTCCAGGTCTGGCGCGCCTCTTTGACCCAGGCGGCGCCGCGGGCGTAGTGCAGCGCCAGGGAATCCCACAGCGTGCGGCCCGAGCGCAGGCGGTAGTCCCAGGGCAGGTGATGGAACCAGAGGAGGAGGTCCTCGGGGCAGGTGGCGGGGTTGGCCAGTTGCGCGGCGAGGTGCGGCGCGTACTGCGCGATCGCATCGCTGCCGCTTACCGTGCGGTCGAAGCCGATCCCGCCGGCGTCGGCGCGGCTGTAGTAGGTGCTGCTCCAGTCGGCGGGCATTCCCTTCGCCGGCGCCACCCACGGGCCCGGGCCGAAGTGCGTGCCGGCCGCCATCTGGCTGGCGAGGCCGAGCGGCGTCATGTAGTCGACCGCGGCCTCGCGCGACCCCATCATCATCTTCACCACCGGCGCGACGAAGCGCGGCTCGTTGGTGAAAGTCATCCTGACCCATTCCTCGGCAATCCGCCGCGCCGAGAGATCGGGGTTCCAGGCCAGCCGGCCGAAGACGTACCAGTTGGCCTGGTTGAAGATCGATCCGCACCAGTTGCGGTCGGAGCCGATGTTGGCCACCCCGGCGATCGCGGTCAGCCGCTCGCCGTAGAGCGAGCCGTCGATCACCTTCGCCACGGTCGATCCCGCGCCCTGGGCCCAGGTGTCGGCGCGCAGCGCCTCCTGGAAGAGGGGACCCAGGTAGACGATGCTCGTCTGCTGGCCGAGATATTCCTTGGTCACCTCGAGCTCGAGCATCAGGTTCGTGTGCGGCATCGCGCCGAAGAGCGGATGGAAGGGCTCGCGCGGCTGAAAATCGATCGGCCCGTTCTTCACCTGGACCAGCACGTTGTCCGCGAACCGGCCGTCCAGGGGCTTGAAGGTGTCATAGGCCTGCCGGGCGCGGTCCTCGGAATGCGCGCCGGTGGAATAGACGAACGCGCGCCACATCACGATGCCGCCGTGCGGCGCGAGCGCGCGCGCCAGCAGGTCGGCGCCCTGCGCCTGCGTGCGGCCGTAGTCCTCGGGCCCGGGCTGGCCCTCGGAGTTGGCTTTCATCAGGAAGCCGCCGAAGTCGGGAATCTCGCGATAGATCTGCGCGATCTTGGCCGTCCACCACGCCCCTACCTTGGGATCGAGGGGGTCGGCGGATTTGAGGTGTCCGAGCGTCACGGGCGTGCTGAAGGGCACGGAGAGATACACCCGGATGCCGTAGGGACGCAGCACGCCGGCGATCGCCGCGACCTTGCGCAGATAGAGAGGTGTCAGGATGTAGGGGGTGGCGTTGACGTTGTCGAGCACGGCGCCGTTGATTCCGATCGAGGCGCAGGCGCGCGCATAGTCGGTGTAGCGCGGCGAGAGGTGCTCCGGCAGGCTCTGCCATTGCCAGAGGGAGCTGCCGGCATAGCCGCGCTCCACGGTGCCGTTGAGGTTGTCCCAGTGATCGAGCACGCGGCGGCGGATCCTGGGGCGCGCGGTGATGTCGAGGCGCGCGATGGGCTCGCGGGTCTGCAGCAGCCGCAGGAAGTGGAATGCGCCGTAGAGCACACCGATGTCGGTGTTCGCCGCGATGACGGTGGCGCGATGGCCGTGGATCGAGAGCGAGCGGATGACGTAGCCTTGCGACCCCACGCGCCGCAGGTCGAGCGCCAGGCTCCTCACCAGTGCGGAGGAGTGTGGGGTCCCGAATACGATCGCGCCGTTGCGCGTCACGTCACCCGACACGGTGGGCGGCTGACCCAATATGCCTGTCAGGCCCCGCAGCAGCTCCGCCTGCGCGACGCCCGTGTCCGCGCCGACCAGCTCGCTCGCGCCGGCCCGGTAGCGTGAGAGCCATTGCCCGTGCGCCGGAACGTACCGCAGCCAAAGGCGGTAGCCATCGTCCGCGCGAGCCGTATGCGAGACGATCAGGCCGGCAGCCGCGATCATTGTCAGGAGCGCCCAAACCGCGCGCTTCATGGCGCCCACGCGTGTAGCTCCGCGGACACGCCGTTCATCACCACAGGCGCGGGGACAGTGGAGTAGAGCGTTCTCGCCGTGGTGCGCAGCGCATCGAGGAGTGCCTGCGCGCCGGGGGAGAGCGGGTGCTTGCGGCGCGTGATGATGCCGAACGGGCTCATCGCGACGCCCAGGTCATCGATCAACACCGCCAGAGAGCCGGCATCGCAGAGCGGCTGCACCGTCTCGCGCGGCAGCGGCACGAGCGCATCGGTGCTCCGCAGGAGTCCGAGTATTGCGGGCAGCGATTGCGTCTGCACGACGTTCGCCGGCATGGGCAGGCCCTGCTGCAGAAAGACGGCGGCCAGCCGGTCGCGCAGGACGCTGCCCGGCGGAGGCAGGATCCATGTCTGCCCGAGGAGATCCCGCAGCCGGATGCCCCTCGCACCGGCGAGCGGGTGCGCGCTGCTCGCGATGACGGCGTGGAATTCCTCGGCGAGCGGCTCGAACTGCAGCTCCCCGGCGCCGCGGGAATCGAGCAGGCGCGCGACGATCATGTCGACCTGGCCGCCGAGCAGCCGCTCGACCAGCGGGCGGCTGTGATCGATGTCGATGCTGACCAGCAGGCCCGGATGCTTCTTCTTGAGGAGGCCGACGGCGAGCGGCACCAGATGGGCACCGGGCATGGTGACCGCGCCCACGGAGGCCTGGCCGGAGAGGCCGGACTTGAGGCTCGCGATCTCGGCCTGCACCTGATCGATCTCCCCGAGGATGGCGCGCGCGTGGCGGATGAGGATCTCTCCATAAGGCGTGGGCGAGATGCCGCGGGCGTGGCGGTCGAACAGCGGCACCTCGAGCGCCTCCTCGAAGCCTTTCAGGAGGGTCGAGGCGGCGGGCTGTGACATTCCGGCCGCTTCTGCCGCCCGCACCACCGAGCGCGAGTCATCGAGCTGCGCCATGAGGGCAATGTGCCGGATATTCAATCGCCTGCGAAGGAAAGAGCGGATTCCCACACCGTGCGCCATGACCCCTCCAACCGGATACTGCCTCTGGAGCTATACGAAATCCCGAATGAAGGGCATGATACTTTGCATTGGTAGCGCAAACAATGATAGCGCTAACCTGAAGCGGTCGAGGGGGTTGTTTCCGCGCTAGGCATGACGGCTAGAGCATCCGTGCGGGTGGCCATGATCCTTGGGCTCGTAGCGCTCCTGGGAGGATGGCGCTCGGCCTGCGCACTGGACCCCGCTCTCGACATCAACGAGTACGCCCACACCGCCTGGACCGTCAGGGACGGATTCTCGCTGGGCAACATCTACGCGATCGCCCAGACGCCCGACGGCTATCTCTGGCTGGGAAGCGAGTTTGGTCTCTTCCGCTTCGACGGTGTCCACAGCGTCCCTTGGCAACCCCCGTCCGGACAGCATCTTCCCAACAGCGCCGTCAATGACCTCATGGTCGCGCGCGACGGCACTCTCTGGATTGGAACGTTCGGCGGTCTCGTCACCTGGGACGGCCGCAGGCTCACCCGGCTGCACGAGTTCGACGGCCGGTTCATCACCGCGCTCTACCAGGATCGTGCAGGCACGGTCTGGGTGGGCACGATGGAATCTCCTGCCCGGCTCTGCGCGCTGCGGGAGGGCCGTGCGCGCTGCTACGGCGCGAGCCTCGACCTCGGCACGGCCGTCTGGACCGTGCACGAGGATGACTCGGGCACTCTCTGGGCCGGTACACAGAGCGGGCTGTGGCGAATCCGCCCGGGCGCTCCGCGGCAGATTGCCACGGCAAAGGCCCTGGGCGGGGCGGTGTTGCCGAGCTCGGGGCCGATCGGGCTGGCTGATTCCGCTCACGGCCGGCTGCTGGTGGCCGTGCACAACGCCGGGCTGATGCGGCTCGCCGGCAATGGCCTGACGCCCTATCCGCTCCGCATCGGCGATTCCAACAGGCTGCTGCGGGACCGCGACGGGGGACTGTGGATCGGAACCATCGAGCGCGGGCTCGTCCACATCCACAACGGACGGACGGACACGTTCACCCAATCGGATGGCCTCTCGGGCGATATCGTCCTGAGCCTCTTCGAGGATCGTGAAGGCAGCGTCTGGGTCTCCACCACCGGCGGCTTGGATCGCTTTCGGGAGCTGCCGGTCAGCACCCTCTCCGTCAGACAGGGCTTGCCGAGCGATGTCACCAGCGCCGTGCTCGCGGGCCCGGACGGCAGTGTCTGGATAGGCACTCATGACGGCCTGACCCGATGGAGGAGCGGCAAGGTGAGGACCTACCGTCGGGCCAGCGGGCTTGCCGATGACTCCGTGCAATCCCTGTTTCGGGATCGCTCCGGCCGGATCTGGGTCTACACGGACCGCGGACTCGGCTACCTCGAGCGCGGGAGGATCATCGCCATACCCGGCGTCCCCGGCGGCGAGGTCAACAGCATCACCGGCGACGACGCGGGCAACCTGTGGCTGTCGGCGCAACAGAGTCTGCTGCACCTGCGTGACGGCCGGCTGGTCGAGCGGATCCCCTGGTCGGTCTTCGGACGTCACCAGAATGCCTCGGTGCTGCTTTCCGATCCGCGGCGAGGAGGGTTGTGGCTGGGATTCTGGCGGGGCGGCGGCGTGTCGTATTTCAAGGACGGACGGGTGCGCGCGTCCTACACGGCGGCCGACGGCCTGAGCGCGGGTCACGTCGCCGATCTTCGGCTCGACCATGGCGCGCTGTGGGTGGCGACGATGGGGGGCGTGAGCCGGCTCGAGGATGGGCGCATCGCCACGCTCACGAGCCGGAACGGTCTGCCGTGCGATCCGGCCATGTGGACCCTCGAGGACAACCAACAGTCGCTCTGGGTGTACACGGCCTGCGGCCTGGTGCGCATCGCCCGGCCGCAGCTCGACGCCTGGATTGCGGATTCGCATGACAGGATCGAGGCGGCGGCTCTGGGACCGCAGGATGGCGTGCGATTGCGCAGCACCTCGGCCAGCCCGTTCGCTCCGCGGGCCGCCATTGCGGCCGACGGCAAGATCTGGTTTCTGTCGGCAGGCGGCATCCAGGTGCTCGACCCGGACCACATCGTGTTCAACGGACTGCGGCCGCCCGTGCACATCGAGCAAGTCATCGCCGACGGCAGGCTTTACTGGCGGAACCTGCTGCAGCGCACGCCCGCGCCGTTGCGGTTGCCGCCGCGAACCCGCGATCTCGAGATCGACTACGCGGCTCTGAGCCTGGTGGCGCCGGAGGCGAATCAGTTTCGCTACCGGCTCGACGGCAGGGACCGTGGCTGGTATGACGCCGGCAATCGCCGCCTGGCGCTCTACACCGACCTGCCTCCGGGAAAGTACCGGTTCCACGTCATCGCCAGCAACAACAGCGGCGTATGGAACGAGCAGGGCGCCTCGATCGACTTCTCGATCGCGCCGATGTTCTGGCAGACCTCCTGGTTCCGGATCGCGTGCGGCACGGCGTTCGTCGCGCTGCTGCTCCTGCTGTACTGGCTGCGCGCGCGGCAGCTGGCGCTCCAGTTCGAGAGGACGCTCGATGCCCGCGTCCAGGAGCGCACGCGGATTGCGCGGGATCTGCACGACACGCTGCTGCAGAGCTTCCAGGGCGTTCTCCTGCAGTTCGGCGCCGCGCTGCGCCTGCTGGCGAGAGAGCCGCAGAAGGCGCGCGGCGTGCTGGCGGAGGCGATCGATCAGGCGGGGCACGCGATCAGGGAAGGCCGCGAGGCGGTGCAGGGGCTGCGCCTGTCCGTCGAGGAGTCGAGCGACCTGGCGGCGCCGATCGCGCGGCTGGCCAAGGAGCTGGCCGCCGAGCGGCAAGGCGCCGCGGCGCCATCCGTCCGCGTCGAGGTGCAGGGCGCGGTGCGGCCGCTGCACCCGATCGAGCGGGACGAGACCTTCCGGATCGCGGCGGAAGCGCTGCGCAACGCCGTCCACCACTCGCAGGGCACTCAGATCGAGGTGGAATTGCGCTACGATGCGCGTGAATTCCGGCTGCGCGTACGCGATGACGGCCGCGGAGCGGACCCGACTGTTCTGGCGCAAGGAGAGCGGGCGGGACACTTCGGGCTGCGCGGCATGCGCGAGCGCGCGGCACTCGCCGGCGGGAAGCTCACGCTCTGGAGCGCGCCCGGTGCCGGGATGGAAGTGGAGCTCATCATTCCGGCATCGAGGGCCTACCCCAGCGCGCGGCGCCGGGATCCGCCGGCATCGAGGTGAATCATGAATACGGGCCCGGCGATTCGCGTCCTGGCGGCCGACGATCATCCGATCGTCCGCCGGGGCATCGCTCTGCTGCTCTCCACGCAGCCCGATCTGCGGCTCGTGGCGGAGGCCGCCAATGGTCACGAGGCCATCCAGCAGTTCCGGGCGCACCGGCCGGACGTGACGTTGATGGACCTGCAAATGCGGGAGATGAGCGGCGTGGACGCGATCAGCGCCATTCGCGGCGAATTTCCCGACGCGCGGATCATCGTTCTGACCACCTACGGCGGCGACGTACAGGCGCGCCGCGCCATGCAGGCGGGTGCCCGCGCTTACATGCTGAAGGACAGCGTGGAGCGCGCGCTCCTCGACACCATTCGCGCCGTTCACGCGGGCAGGAGGTTCGTCTCGCCCGAGGTTTCGTACGAGCTCGCCGAGCACGTCGCGGACGACATGCTCACGGCGACCGAGGTCCGGGTCCTGCAGCTGATCGCCCAGGGCAAGCCCAACAAGGAGATCGCGCGGCTGATGTCTGCCACCGAAACCACCGTGAAGTGGCAGGTGCGGACGATTCTGTCGAAGCTGGGCGCGCAGGACCGCACGCAGGCCGCGATGATCGGCCTGCGGCGCGGCATCATCGAACCTTAGCCGCTTCGTAAGAGCGGCTCCTACTATCTTTTGGACGGTGCCGGCGGCGGCCGGCGCGCTATGGTTGCCGTGCTTTGCGGCGACTCTTCTCAACATTCGCTCCCGGCGCGCCCGGAGTAGGGCTGCTCCTGCTGCGGCTGGCGTGCGCCACGGTCCTGCTGGCGCACGCCGGCGCGGCGCTGCAGCGCGCGCAGGGATTCTTCGGGGTGGCGCTCCAGGTGCCCGCCGCGGTGTTGGGTGTGCTCCTCGTCGCGGGATTGTGGACGCCCGTGGCGGCAATACTCGCGGCTTTGGATGCGCTGGCGGTCGGGTTCTCGATTCCGGCCGGCTATCGATTCTGGCTGCTGCCCGCGGTCGTGGCCGCCGCGCTGGCGCTGCTCGGGCCCGGCGCCTGGTCGCTCGACGCGAAGCTCTTCGGCTGGAAAAGGGTCGAGATCGACGGGTCCGTCAACATATAACATACGATAGGGGGAATATCGTGGCAAACCGCTCGAATCACCGCAGCCCGCATCCTGCTGCGATCGCCGGTCCCGGCATGCCGTTGCGCGTACCCGCCGCTGCCTCGGCGCTGGCGCTGGTGCTCGCGCTCTCCGGGGCGCGCGCCCACGCCCAGGGCCAGCCGGCCTCGCAGCCGTCGGCGGATGCCGCCGCGGCGCAACCCGCGACGGCGAACGACCCGAACGCGGTCCTGCAGGAAGTCGTCGTCACGGGGCAGCGCCAGGCCGTTGCGACCGCGCAGCTCATCAAGGAGATGTCCAGCCAGATCGTCGACTCGGTGGTCGCCGCCGACATCGGCAAGCTGCCCGACCGGTCCGTCACGGAGGTCCTGCAGCGCATCCCCGGCGTCGAGATCGATCACACCTACGTCAACATCGCCGGCGCCACCGACCCGGAGCATTACCAGGTGGAGGGGTCGGGCGTCACGATCCGCGGCTTGAGCTATACCGAATCCGAGATCAACGGCGAGGACAGCTTCAGCGCCAACGGCGGCCGCGCGCTCAGCTTCGATGACATCCCGCCGGAGCTCCTGGCCGGCATCGATGTCTACAAGAATCCGGACGCCTCGCAGATCGAAGGCGGGATCGGCGGTGTGGTGAACCTGCGCACGGCGATGCCTTTCGACTTCAGCGGCGCGAAGATCAGCGGCTCGCTCGGAGGCAGCTACGGCGATCTCAGCGGCGGCAACGTCAAGCCGTCGGAGTCGCTGCTCCTGAGCGATCGCTGGCACACGGGGATCGGCGATGTCGGCGTGCTCGTCGATCTGTCCGACTCCGAGGTCCAGGACCGCACGGACGGCATGGAGCTCTACCCCTACTTCCCGCGCAACTCGACCGAAGGCGCCGCCAGCTCGTTCATCCCCGCGGGCCAGACGGTCTGGATCCCGGACGGCGGCGTCACGTGGCGCACGCTGCAATTCAGGCGTACGCGCAAGGGCATCTATACGGCTCTGCAATGGCGCCCGAGCGACAACCTCGAGTCATCGCTCTCCTTTTTCGAGTCGTACTACGTGTTCCACTGGAATGAGGACGCGATATTCCCGCAGACCAATCCGTACAACATTCAGCCCGCGGCGGGGACCAACTTCACGTACAACTCGGCCGGAATGTTCACCTCGGGCACGATGACCGATCCCACCGACGGCGGCCTGGCGATGAACGACGACGCGCGCTCCGCCGATCAGCACGCCGTGACGGACAATTTCTCGTGGAAAACGACCTGGGACGCCACCGACCGGTTGACCATCGATAACGACGTGCAGCTCGTCAAGAGCAACAGCCACGAGGACGACTTCACGGTCGCCACCGGCATCAACGTTCCGTGGGAGACGATCAACCTCACCGGCAGCATGCCGGTCGTGTCGGTCCCCACGGCCTACATGGACAATCCCGCCAACTACTACTGGGCCTTCACGATGGACGGGCTCAGTCTCAACCACGGCCAGGAATGGGCCTGGAAGGAGGACCTCGACTACAAGTTGAGCGGCGGCTTCTTCAAGGCGATCAAGGCCGGTGTGCGCTGGGACGATCGTACCGCGGAGAACGACGTGTCGGAGCCCGGAAGCGGCTACGACTGGGCAGGCGTCAGCCAGAGCTGGATGCTGCCGTGGGAGATTCCGACGCTGGCTTACCTCAACGACTTCCCGGCGCCTTATTCAACCTACGGCTTCCCGAACTACTTCAACGGCCAGATGAGCGTGCCGTCCTCGGTCGTGTTCCCGGCGGCCTCGCTGGCAACGGGCTGGCCCGGCAGCTTCGAGGAGTTGCAGTCCTTCTTCACCACCCTGTGCAAAGAGGTGACTCCGTCCTGCACCAACTCGTGGCAGCCGGCCTCGCTCAGCGCTGCGCCGGGGGCTGCCCCGACCGGAGGCCTCAATAATCAGGCCGAGCACACCTACGCGGCTTACCTGATGTTGCCGTTCGCCTCCAGGATCGGAACTCTTCCTTACGACGGCGACATCGGCGTCCGTGTGGTGCGCACCGTCGACACGGCGCAGGGCTACATGGTGATGAGCACGTTCACCATCCCGACGACGCCGCCGGCCGGCTACTCGCTCAGCGACTACTACGCGTTCGCCTCTTCGACTCAGCCGCTGTCTGCCGACAACGATTACACGGACGTTCTGCCTGACCTCAACATGCGCTTCCACTGGACCAACGACCTGCAGTCGCACTTCGCGGTGTCCGAGGGCATGACGCGCCCGTCGTTCACCCAGACGCAGGCCTTCAGCACCCTGGGCTCGGCGATCACCGACGGCGTGCAGAGCTACACCGGCACCGCCAACGGCAATCCGAACCTGAAGCCGACCAAGTCGCTCAACGCGGACGGAACCCTGGAGTGGTACTTCGCGCGCACCGGATCGCTGACCGCCGATCTCTTCTACAAGCACCTGACGGACGTCATCGTCAATCAGGTCTACGACGTGACCGGGATCGATACGGCCGGCAACGCGCATACGTTCACGACGACCGGGCCGGTCAACGGCGCCACCGGCCAGATCAAGGGCGCGGAGATCGACTACCAGCAGTACTACGACTTCCTGCCGTGGATATTCCACGGCTTCGGCACGCAGTTGAACTTTACCTACATCGATAGCGCCCAGAGCCTGGACAATCCGGTGACCGGCAAGTATTGCGACGGCACCAGCGAGGGCGCCGCCAATCTGGCCGACAACCTCAACGGCTGCGATACCAACGGCACCACGTTCGGCAATCTGCCCCTGGTGGACCTGTCGAAGTACGCGTTCAACGCCGCTCTGCTGTACGACCGGGGGCCGGTCTCCGCGCGCCTCGCCTACAGCTGGCGCAGCAAGTATCTGATGGGGGTGAACGTCAACCCGACCCAAGGCACCAACGGCCTCAATACGGATCCGGGCAGCAGCGCCTACGGCACGGAGACCGTGGCATGGGGTCTGCCCTTGTACGCGGACAGCTATGGCGAGCTCGACGCCTCGCTCTTCTACAAGATCGACTCGCACATCACGCTCGGCCTCGAGGCGCTCAACCTGACCGACTCGATCTACAAGGAGCTGATGCAGCAGCACGTCGCGACGTCGACTTTCGCCTGGTATGACAGCGGGCGGACCTACTCGGCGCAAGTGCGTGTCACGTTCTGAGCGCAGCCTCGGCCATTCGCAGGATAGTGATCGTCGGCGGCGGCAGCGCCGGGTGGATGGCGGCCGCGGCGCTGAGCGCGGTGGCGGGCCGGCGCGTGGCGGAGATCGCTCTGGTCGAGTCGGCGCAGATCGGCGCGATCGGGGTCGGCGAGGCGACACTGCCGACCTTGCGGGCCTTCAATGCGACGCTCGGGATCGACGAGATCGAGCTCGTCCGCAGCACTCAGGCCACCTTCAAGCTCGGTATCGAGTTTCAGGGGTGGAACCCGCGGCGGACGTTCTTCCACGGGTTCAGTGATTTCGGCCCGGACGTCCGGGGGGTGTCTGCGCACCAGCTCTGGCTGAAAATGCGCGCGGCCGGGGACGAGCGCTCATATGCGAGCTACTCCATTTCGACGGCGGCGGCGGGGCTCGGACGCTTCGCCCCGCCGCTGCGCGACCGGGCTTCCGTCCTCGGCTCCTATTCCTACGCATACCAGTTCGATGCCACATCGTATGCCGCGTACCTGCGCGCGTTCGCCGAGCGGCACGGTGTGAAGCGCATCGAGGGGCGCATCGTCGACGTGCGCCTGCGATCGGATGACGGCTTCGTCGAAGCGCTGCTCCTCGAGGGCGGCCGCCGGGTGAGCGGGGACCTCTTCGTCGACTGCAGCGGTTTCGCCGCGCTCCTCATCGAGCGCGCGCTGCACGCGGGCTTCGAGGATTGGTCCCACTGGCTTCCCTGCGATCGCGCGCTGGCGGTCGCGTGCGCGCGCAGCGGTGAGCCGGCGCCCTTCACCGTATCGGTTGCGCACCCGGCGGGCTGGCAGTGGCGGATCCCTCTGCAACACCGCACGGGCAACGGACACGTCTTCTGCAGCAACTGCATCGGCGAGGAGGAAGCGGCCCGCACGCTGCTCGCCAACCTCGACGGGGAAGCGCTGGGGGAGCCGAGACTGCTCAAATTCACCGCCGGACGGCGGCGCGAGAGCTGGAAGCGCAATGTCGTGGCGCTGGGCCTCGCCGGCGGTTTTCTCGAGCCGCTCGAGTCCACCGGCATCCACCTGGTCGAGTCGGGGATCGGCAGGCTGATCGAGCTCTTCCCCGACCGGGGCTTCGAGCCGAAGCTCGCGCAGGAATACAACCGCCTGATGGCGCGCAGCTACGAGTCGTTCCGGGATTTCATCATCCTGCATTATCACGCGAGCGCGCGCGCGGGCGAGCTCTGGCGATACTGCCGGAACATGCGCGTTCCCGACGGCCTGCGCCACCAGATCGAGCTCTTCGAGGCGAGCGGCGCCGTGGCGCTTTACGATCGGGACGCTTTCGCCGAGCCGAGTTGGATCTCGATCTTCTTCGGCCACGGCATGTTTCCGCGCCGCCACGACCCCATGGCGGATCTCATCGGCGAGGCGGCCGTGGGCCGTGAATTGCAGCGCCGCGCGCGGATCGTGGCCGGGGCGGCGCAGTCCCTGCCGATGCACGGCGCATTCATCGACAGGCATTGCCGGGCGGCGGCGTGAGCGACTGCGGACAGGGATCGCCGCGCGGGCTGCGGAGCCTGGTGGTCGCCGGCGGCGGCGTGGCGGGATGGATGGCGGCCGCGGCGCTCGCGAGAGTGCTCGGCCCTTCCGCCTGCGAGATCACCGTCGTCGAATCCGAGACCGCCGATGCGGCCGGCGTCGGGGAGGGCACGCTGCCCCACCTGCGCGCGTTTCACGGCCTGCTCGAAATCGACGAGCGAGCCTTCCTCGGCGCCACGCAGGCCACCTTCAAGCTCGGGACGCGGTTCCACGACTGGGGGACGCCCGGCCGGACCTTCCTGCACCCGTTCGGCCCGTACGGCATCGACGTCACGCACGAGTTGTTTCAGGCCTATTGGCTGAAGCGCAGACAGGAAGGGCAGCCCTCACCGCTCGAGGAGTGGTCGGTGACGGGATGGGCGGCGACCCTGGGCCGATTTGGTCAGCGGCTGTCCTACGCGTACCACCTCGACGAGACGCTGTATGCCCGCTTCCTGCGGACCGTCGCGCAGAAGTGCGGGGCGCGCCGTGTCGCAGGCGAGATGGTCGATGCGACGATCGGCGGCAGGGGCCTGATCGAGTCGCTGCGGCTGCGGGACGGCCGCTCGATCGGCGCTGATTTCTTCATTGATTGCTCCGACGGAGCGCTCCTCATCGAAGGCGCGCTGGGCTCCGGCTGGCTCGACTGGTCACCCTGGCTGCCCTGCGACCGCGCCGTCGCGGCGCCATGCGCGGGCAGCCGCGATCCCGCGCCCGTGACGCAATCGACGGCGCGGAAAGCCGGCTGGCAGTGGCGAATTCCGCTGCAGCATCGGGTCGGCAATGGCTACGTCTATTGCAGCGCGCACCTGTCCGACGATGAGGCCGCATCGAGGCTCCTCGAGAGCCTGGAGGGTCCGCCGCTCGCGAATCCCCGCCTGCTGCGCTTGCGAGCGGGGTGCCGGAAGAAGGCGTGGGTCGGCAACTGCCTGGCGCTCGGACCGGCCGCAGTCGCTTCCGAGCCGCTCGAGCCCACCGGTATTCATCTGACACAGACCGGCCTCGGGCGGCTCTTCTGCCTGTTCCCCGACCGTGACTTCGATCCGGCCTCGAGCGCCGAATACAATCGTCTGACGGCGCTCGAGCACGAGCACGTGCGGGATTTTCTCATCCAGCACTGCCCCGCTTCCGGAGCCGGAGGGGCGAGCCTCCCGGACAGCCTGCTGTACCGGCGGGATCTGTTCGCGCGGACGGGGCGGATCGCGCGGCTGGAGGGGGAGACCTTTGCGCCCTCGGACTGGCTCGCGATCTACACCGGGCTCGGCCTCTGGCCGCAGCGTCACGAGCCGGTCATCGACCTGCTCGGCGCCGCCGCGGTGGTCGGGCGCCTCGATACGATGCGCGCGGCGATTCGAAAGGCCGTGGAGACGCTGCCCACTCACGCCAGCCGCCTGCAGGAGGTCACGGGACTTGGCTGAGCGTCGGCTCGACCGGGGGGTGGCGCGCGGCCTATGGGACCGCTACCATGGCCGGCAGCAAGAGGTCAGTGGGGGGGAACCTTGAATCGAGCCTGCGCCGCGCGTTCGCTGGCCCTTGCGCTCGTTACCGCTGGCCTGATGCTGCTCATGCCCCGTCAGCCGGCGGCGGCCGATGCCGCGCCGATGCCGCGCATCGTGAGCTCGCATGGCCGGTACGAGCTGCGGGTCGGTGGCAAGCCGTATCTCATCCTCGGCGCCCAGGTCAACAACTCCAGCAACTACCCCGCGATGTTGCCCGCGGTCTGGCCGGCCATCGCGCAGGTGCACGCCAACACCGTGGCGATGCCGATCGCCTGGGAGCAGATCGAGCCGAAGGAGGGCGAGTTCGACTTCTCGTTCCTCGATCTCTTCCTCGCGCAGGCGCGCGAGCACGGCCTGCACGCGGTGCTCCTCTGGTTCGGGACGTGGAAGAACGGCAGCCCGGGCTACACGCCCGAGTGGGTGAAGCTCGATGACAGGAGATTCCCCCGGGTCGTCGACCCGCGGGGCCGGCGGCTGCCCTCCCTGTCACCGCTGGCGCCGGCGACCCTCGATGCGGATCGGACCGCCTTCATCGCGCTGATGCGGCATCTGAAGGCTGTCGACCCCGAGCACACGGTCATCATGGTGCAGGTGGAAAACGAGACCGGCACGTACGGTTCGGCGCGCGATTACTCTCCACGGGCACAGAAGCTCTTCGAGGCGCGGGTGCCGCGGCAGCTCGTGCGGGCGCTCGGGACGCACGGCGGCACGTGGAGCCAGGTGTTTGGATCGCAGGCCGATGAGTTTTTCCACGCCTGGCAAATCGCGCGGTTCGTGCAGCAGGTCGCGGCGGCGGGCAAAGCGGTGTACCCGCTGCCGATGTACGTCAATGCCGCGCTGCGCGACCCACTCCATCCCGGGCCGCCGACCACATATGAGAGCGGGGGCCCCACGGACGATGCGCTGGGCGTGTGGAAGGCTGCCGCGCCCGCCATCGATCTCATTGCTCCGGACATCTACCTGCCGGACTACGCCCGCTATACCAGGGTGCTCGCTCTCTATCATCGGCCGGACAACCCGCTCTTCGTGGCGGAGACGGCCAGCCGGCAGAGATATGCGCGCTATCTCTTCGCGACGCTCGGCCGTCAGGGGATCGGGTTCGCGCCGTTCGGCATCGATTTCACGGGATACAGCAACTTCCCGCTGGGCGCGCCGGTGATCGATGCGCGGACGCTCGCGCCTTTGGCGCTGGAGTACGCGCTCGTCGGGCCCATGGGCTCGGTGCTGGCGGACCTGAGCTATCACGGGGATCTCGCGGGGGTGTCGGAGCAGAGCGCGGTCCACGTGCAGACCCTGCCGCTCGGGCGGTGGCGGGCGGTGGTGTCGTATGGGCTGCCGGCGTTCGGGAACGCTGTGCCGCCGGGCAATCCGGTGGCGGAAGGTGGGGTGCTGATCGGGCGGCTGGGGGCGGATGAGTTCCTGGTGGCGGGGGTGCACGCGCGGGTGGCGTTCGAGCTTGCGGACTCGAGCGGCGGACTGCAGGCGCAGTACGTGAGGGTGGAGCAGGGGACGTATGTCGCTGGGGTTTGGAAGCTCACGCGGGTCTGGAATGGGGACCAGGTGGATTGGGGGTTGAATTTCACGTCCGTGCCGCAGGTGTTGCATGTGCGGATGGGGACGTACTGATGAAGAGCTGTTGTTGCCGGTTGCGACGCGCTCCCGTCAGGTACGGAGCGGTGATTGCCGCGCTGATGGGGGTCGCGACGGTGTTGGCGCCGGCGCGGACTCTCGCGGCGGAAGGCGGGTCGTTCGCCAGGATCGCGGCTGGGGTGGTGGTGACGCCGGAGACGGGAGCGGCCAGGAAGGTGCGGCTGGAGGTGGTGTCACCTACGATCGTGCGGGTGACTGCGTTTCCGGGCGACAGTCTGGCGCTTCCGCCTGGCCTGATGGCGGTGCGCACGGGCAGCGCGCATGTTGCGTTCACCCTGAGCGGGACGCCGGGTGCGGTGGCGCTGTCGACGGGGCAGCTCACGGCGGTCGTGCGGTTGAGCGACGGGCAGGTGGTGTTCGAGGATGAGAAGGGGAAGGCGATCGCGGAGGAGGTGCCGGACGGGCGATCCTTCCGGCCCGTTACCCTCGAGGGGGCGCGTTACTACGCTGTCCGTCAGCAGTTCGGCTCGGCGCCGGGCGAGGCGCTCTACGGGCTCGGGGAGCATCAGACGGGGATCATCGATTACCGGGGCAAGGATCTCACGCTGGCGCAGCACAACATGGACGTGGCGGTGCCGTTCGTGGTGTCGAGCCGAGATTACGGCATTCTCTGGGACAACGATTCGGTCACGCGGTTCGGGAATCCGCGGCCGTGGCAGCAGGTATCGCGGAGTCTGACGCTCTATGACGCACAGGGGAAGCCGGGGGCGCTGACTGCGTCCTATTACGTCGGCGGGAAGCTGGTGCTCCAGCGCAGAGAGCGCAACATCGACTATCAGTATCTCGACGGGAAGGGGAATTTCCCGGCGTCGTTTCCGCAGTCGCTCGTTGAGCTGCCGCACGTGAAGGTGGTATGGACGGGGAAGATCGAGGCGCAGAGCGGGGGCCTGCAGACGTTCTCGCTCTACGGGAGCGATTACCAGAAGCTGTGGATCGGCGGGCGGAAGATTTTCGACGTCTGGCGCCAGAGCTGGAATCCGTGGTTCCGCGACTTCAGCGTGGAGATGGCTCCGGGCAAGCCGCTCCCGATCCGTCTCGAGTGGGACCGTGAGGGCGGCTATATCGCCCTGCTGCACCGGCCGCCGCGCTCCGCGGCCGATCGCGATCGCCTCTCACTCTATTCCGCGGCGGGGGAGGCCATCGATTACTACTTCATCCGCGGCGCGAGCCTCGATGGGGTGATCGGCGGCTACCGGTATGTCACGGGCAGGGCAGTGCTGCTGCCGCGCTGGGCGTATGGCTTCTGGCAGAGCCGGGATCACTACGAGACCCAGCGGCAGCTCCTCGGCGTGGTGGAGAAGTACCGGCAGCTCGGCATCCCGCTCGACAACATCGTGCAGGACTGGCGTTACTGGAAGGATGACGCCTGGGGCTCGCACGCATTCGACCCGTCCCGCTATCCCGATCCGCGCGCCATGATCGCGAAGGTGCACGCGCTGCATGCGCACTTCATGATCTCGGTGTGGCCGAAGTTCTACCCGACGACGGCGCACTTCGAGGCGCTGGCGGCGCGGGGGGACATCTTCCCGCTCAGCTTGAAGCTCGGCGTCAGGGACTGGGTGGGCCCGGGCTACCCGTACGGTTTCTACGATCCGTTCTCCGCGGCTGCGCGGCGGCTCTACTGGCACCAGATCGACGTGCGGCTGGCGAGCCTCGGCGTCGATGCCTGGTGGCTGGACGCGGACGAGCCGGACATGATCTCCAACACCAGCCTGCAGGAGCGGGAGGCGCTGATGTCGCCGACGCCGCTCGGGCCTGGCGCGGCGTTCTTCAATGCGTATGCGCTCGAGCACGTGGGTGGCGTCTACCAGGGAAGCCTGGCTGCGCGGCCGAACACCCGGGTATTCATCCTCTCCCGCTCGGGCTTCGCGGGGCTGCAGCGCTACGGCGCGACGGTGTGGAGCGGGGACACCGCGCCGCGCTGGGCGGACCTGAAGAACCAGATCGCGGCCGGCGTCGGGTTCTCGCTCTCGGGCCTGCCCAACTGGACCATGGACATCGGCGGCTATCAGCCGGAGGCGCGCTACCTGAATCCGGACGCGAAGGATCTGGCGGAATGGCGCGAGCTCAACACGCGCTGGTTCGAGTTCGGCGCCTTCTGCCCGGTGTTCCGCTCGCATGGACAGGTGCCGCACCGGGAGATCTACAACCTGGCGCAGCCCGGCTCCGCGATGTATGGCACGCTGGTCTATTACGACGAGCTGCGTTACCGCCTGATGCCGTACATCTACACGCTGGCGGGCGACACCTGGCTCGACGACTCCACCATCATGCGCGCGCTGGAGATGGACTTCGCGGGCGATCCTGAGGTGCGGGCCATCGCGGACGAGTACATGTTCGGGCCGGCCTTCCTGGTCGACCCGGTCTACCGGTATCAGGCACGCGAGCGCGAGGTCTACCTGCCCGCGGGCGCGCTCTGGTACGACTTCTACAGCAATCGCACGTTCCAGGGCGGCCGCCGCATCTCGGCGGCGGCGCCGCTCTCCCGCATGCCGCTCTTCGTGCGCGCCGGCTCCATCGTGCCGGTAGGACCGGCGATCCAGTACACCGGCGAGAAGCCCGATGCGCCGCTGACGCTCCTCGTCTACACCGGCGCCAGCGGCCATTTCGCCTTGTATGAGGACGAAGGAACCAACCTCGACTACCAGCGCGGCGAGTATTCCACCATTCCGTTCTCCTACGATCAGGCGACCGACACACTGACCATCGGACGCCGATCCGGGGGGTTTCCGGGCATGCAACAGAAGCGAGAGTTCCACGTCCGCTGGATGACGCCACGGGCGCGTCCAGGAGACGACTTCACGGCGCCGGCCGACAGCACCGTCGAGTACTCGGGCGCTCCGATCAAGATTCACTGTGAGTCCTGCACTTCAGGCACTAGGAGGATATGATGGGTAAGTTGTCTTCGGTAGGCTTGCGCGGCCTCATCGCCGCGGCGGGTCTGATGCTCGCGGCCGGTCCCGCGCCGGCTGCCCCGGCGCAGCGGCCGTACCAGAATTTCAGCGTCGCCGTCTATATTCCCGTCACCTCCACGCGGCAGCTTGCCGACCCGAAAGTGCTGCAGCAGCAGTTCGAGCGGATCTGGAGCCAGGTGCATTTCAACAAGGTGTACCTCGAGGATTATCGCAGCGGTGTGTTCGCCGACCCGGCCTCGCTCGATCGGATCGCGAAGTTCTTCCGCGCGCGGGGCATCACCGTCGACGGCGGCCTCACGCTCACCGCCGTCGACCAGGGCGGTCCGTTCCAGTCCTTCGATTACGAGAACCCGAAGGACGTCGCCACCGCGGAGCGCGCCGTGCGCATCGCGGCGCAGCACTTCGACACGGTGATTCTCGATGATTTCACCTTCTACAACACGCGCAGCGACGCCGACATCCGCGCCAAGGGCTCGCTCTCCTGGACGCAGTACCGGCTGAACAAGATGCGCTGGGTGGCGCAGCACGTCATCCTCGGGACGGCCCGCAGCGCCAACCCGCACGTCAAGGTCATCATCAAGTACCCGAACTGGTTCGAGCACTTCCAGGGTCTGGGCTTCGATCTCGACCGCGAGGCGCAGATGTTCGACTACATCTACACCGGCACCGAGACGCGCGATCCGATCGTGACGCAGCAGCTGCTGCAGCAGTACGAGAGCTATCTCATCTACCGCTATTACAACAACATCCGCCCGAACGGCGGCGACCGCGGCGGCTGGGTGGACACGTTCGGGACGCTCTACGCCGACCGCTATGCCGAGCAGCTCTGGGACACGATGTTCTCCAAGGCCCCGGAGATCACCCTCTTCAGCTGGACGCAGCTCGCCTCCCCCGCGCCGGCCATTGCCGGCGACCGGCCGTGGGCGGGTGATCACACCAGCTTCGACTGGGACGCCATGGAGCACAACTTCCAGGCTCCGGCGGGCAGCGAGGCGGTGGCGGGCTGGGCGAGCGTGGCCGGCTATTCGCTCACCCAGGTCGATGGCATCATCGGCAAGCTCGGCACGCCGATCGGCATCGAGAGCTACAAGCCCTACCAGTCCTCCTCCGACGAGGACTTCCTGCAGAATTATCTCGGCAACATCGGCATTCCACTCGACATGACGCCGCGCTTCCCCAAGGGCGCGGCCATCACTCTGCTCACCAAGGATGCCGCCTTCGATCCCAACCTGGTCAAGGAGATCGAGGGCAATCTCGAGGCGGGCGGCGACGTCATCGTCACCTCCGGCCTGCTGCAGGCGCTGGCGCACAGGGGCTTCGAGAATGTGGCCGAGATCAGCTACAGCGGCCTGCCGATCGCAGTACGCCATTACTACGGCGGCTGGGGCGGCGACCTCGACGTGCCCGGACGCAAGAATGACACGGTGATCTTCCCGCAGATCCATTTCTATACCAACGACAGCTGGCCCATGATCCGCGGGGAGGCCTCCGCCAACTCCGTGCCGATTCTGCTCACGACCCAGTACGGGCCCGGGGAGCTCTACGTGCTCGACGTGCCGGCCAACATGGGCCAGCTCTACGAGCTGCCGCAGCCGGTGCTCGATGCCCTGCGCAGCTGGGTGACGGCGCGGTTTCCGCTGCGCATCGACGCCCCGGCGCTCGTGAGCCTCTTCGCCTACGACAACCATACGTTCGTGGTGGAGTCGTACCGCGCCAGCCCGGCCACGGTGCGCGTGTTCGTCAAGAGCGGCGCTGCCAGGCTGGTCGACCTCGCCTCCGGACAGAGCGTGCTGCCGGCACCCGAGGCCGTCCCGGGCGCGGCGCCCGGGGAAGCGGGCGAGACGAGCTTCGTGGTGCAACTGCCGCCGCACTCGTACCGGGCATTCTCGATCCAGTGAGCAAACCGGCCCGCAAGACGCGCAGTCGGGTGCGCGGCGGCGCGACGATCAAGGACGTCGCCCGCCGCGCCGGCGTGTCGCCGATGACCGTCTCGCGGGTCGTCAACGGCAGTGATTACGTGAGCGAGGCGACACGCCGGAGCGTGCTGCGCGCCGTGCGGGATCTGCGCTACTCGCCGAACCTCGCGGCGCGCAATCTCGCGAGCGAGCGGGGCGAGCGGCTCGGGTTGCTCTACGGCAACCCGAGCTCCGCCTACCTGAGCGAGTTCCTGGTCGGAGCGCTCGATGCGGCGACCCGGCACGGCGTGCAGCTCGTCCTGGAGAAATGCGAGCCGACGCCGGTCGCCTCGCGGCGGGCCGTACGGCGGCTTCTCGCCGGCGCCGTGGTCGGCGCCGTGCTGCCGCCGCCGCTCTGTGAGTCAGCGGCCGTGCGGGCGGAGCTCCACGCGGCGCGTCTGCCCGTGGTGACGGTCGCCGCGGGCCGCCCGGCCGCCGACACGATGTGCGTGCGCATCGACGACTACACCGCGGCGCTCGAGATGACGCGCTACCTGCTCAGCCTGGGACACGAGCGGGTCGCCTTCATCAAGGGCCATCCCAACCAGAGCGCGAGCGAGGAGCGCTGGCTCGGGTACGCCGCCGCGCTCGAGGAGGCCGCGCGCTCGCGCCGCGGCCGGCAGTCGCCGCTGCAGATGGAGCAGGGGTTCTTCAGCTTCCGCTCGGGGCTCGATGCGGCCCGCAAGCTCCTGGCTGCCGATCCGGCGCCGACCGCCATCTTTGCGAGCAACGACGACATGGCGGCCGCGGTCATCGCCGAGGCGCACCGGCGGGGGCTCGACGTGCCGCGCGATCTCACGGTCGTCGGCTTCGACGATACGCTCATCGCCTCGACCATCTGGCCGGAGCTCACCACCATCCAACAGCCGATCGCGCGCATGGCGACCGAGGCCATCGACATGTTGGTCGCGGCGGTCCGCGGCAGCCGCAATGCCCGCGGGCCGGAACGGCACCGCCTGATCCCGCACACCCTGATCTCGCGCCATTCCGCGGCGGCACCGAGGCTCGAGCAACGGGCTTGACAGGGGCGCGCCGGTGAGTCACGGTAGCGCTACCAGTGATGCTGAGACCCGCCGTTTCGAGAGCGGGCTGTCCGGGAAACGCTCCATGCTCGATTCCTTGCCCCAGGACTGGCGTCAGGCAACGCTGCTCGGGCGCCTGCTGACCCACGAAGGTCCGACCCCCGTCCTCGTCCGGCGCGGACAGGTGCGGGACGTGTCCGCTTTTGCCCCGACCACCGCGGAGTTCATCGCTCGCTGGCGCGGCGAGGCCGACGTGCCGGGCAAGGATCTGGGCGACCTCGGCGCGATGCGGCTGCTGCCGGCCTGGGAGAAGGAGGGCGAGCAGCGGATTCCCCGGCTGCTTTCGCCAGTGGATTTGCAGTGCCTCAAAGCGTGCGGAGTCACCTTCGCGGTCTCCGCCCTGGAGCGCGTGATCGAGGAGCGTGCGCGCGGTGACAGGGCGGCCGCCCAGAGCGTGCGCGAAGCGCTGGAGAAACGCGTCGGCACGCGGATCACCGCGGTGCGGCCGGGATCGCCCGAAGCGGCAAGCCTCAAAGATGCGCTGCTCGCGGCAGACCTGTGGTCGCAGTACCTGGAGGTGGCCATCGGGCCCGACGCCGAGGTCTTCACCAAGGGGCCGGTGCTGTCCTCCGTGGGCTGGGGCGACTGGATCGGCGTGCGCTCGGATTCCAGGTGGAACAACCCGGAGCCGGAGGTCGTGCTGGTCTGCGATCCGGCGGGCCGCGCGGTGGGCGCCACGCTCGGCAACGACGTCAACCTGCGCGACATCGAAGGCCGCAGCGCGCTGCTCCTCGGCAAGGCGAAGGACAACAACGCCTCGTGCGCGATTGGCCCCTTCGTCCGCCTCTTCGACGGCGGCTTCACCCTGGACCACGTGCGCTCGGCGGAGGTGACGCTCGAAGTGCAGGGCGAGGACGGCTACGTGCTCCAGGGCTCGAGCTCCATGCGGCTCATCAGCCGCGACCCGCTCGAGCTCATCGGCCAGACCATCGGCCGCTACCACCAGTATCCGGACGGCTTCGCGCTCTTTCTCGGCACGATGTTCGCGCCCGTCGACGACCGCGGCACGCCGGGTCTCGGCTTCACCCACCGCCGGGGCGACCACGTGCGCATCGCGAGCGAGCGCCTGGGCACGCTCGAGAATCGCGTCACCCATTGCGAGCACGCTCCGCCCTGGACGGCCGGCATCGCGGCGCTCATGCGCAATCTCGCCGGCCGCGGCCTGCTGCCGCCCGAGCAAGTCATTCTCTGAAGAGGCATACTGGCGCGGCTGATTTAACTCGAGCTTGAGGGGGTAGTACTACATGAGCAGCAAGGGTAATCCGGGCCTCGTGGCGGCGCTCACGGTCGCGGCAACTTTGGGGGGACTGCTGTTCGGCTACGACACGGCGGTGATCTCCGGCGTGACGGATGCGATCACCCATAACTTCGTGCTGCCGCGGCATCTCGCCGAGGCGGACGCGAACATCCTGTCCGGCCTGACCATTTCCATGGCGCTCCTCGGCTGCGTGATCGGCGCCTTCCTCGCCGGTCCGATCTCGACCCGGATCGGCCGCAAGGCCGGCCTCATCATCGCCGGCGTGCTGTTCTTTCTCTCGTCCCTCGGCGCGGGCTATCCGGAGTTCTTCTGGAGCATCTTCGGCGGCACGGGTTATCACGCGCTGCCGGCCTTCCTCCTCTACCGGCTGGTCGCCGGCATGGCCATCGGCATGGCCTCCATGCTGGCGCCGATGTACATCGCGGAGGTCGCGCCGCCGGCCCAGCGCGGCATGCTCGTCACCTTCCAGCAGATCGCGATCGTCGTCGG
>JASHVV010000263.1 GCA_030044385.1 Gammaproteobacteria bacterium | reverse complement strand
TGGTCAACTACATCCGCCAGTACGAGATCGCGCACGGGGTTCCGGAAGCGGACGCCTACAACGTGACCATGTATCTCATGGCCGGCCTGCTGGTCGTCGGTTTCCTCTGCAATCTCTTCGTCAGAGCCGTGCACCAGCGGCACCACATGCCCGCCGTGCGGGAAGACGCCACGCTCGTGGCGCAGTGACCGCGGAGCACCCATGTCGAGTCAGACCTCGAGCGGCACCCGCGCCATCCACCTGATACTGGCCTGGAGCTTCGTCGGCATCCCGCTTCTCTGGGGCGTGCTGCAGACGCTGCGCAATGCGCTGAAGCTGTTCCAGTAGGCCCGGCCCGGGCGTACCTGCCGGCGGTTCGCCTGAGGTAGAATCGGAAGATTCTGAAAAGACCAGGGTCGTCGGACACGGGGACAATTTGGGTTTTGCACCGACTCCATATGGCCATGAGCGCCGGGGCTCCCGCGCATACATTCCCCGCCACGTCCATGACCGCCCCTATGCCGCGCTGGTCCTGGCTGGCTCCTACGAGGAGAGCGGCAGCCGCGGACGCTTCCGCGTGGGTCCTGGCGACGTGCTGCTGCACGATGCATTCGATGCGCATCTGAATCGGTTTCAGAGCGGCGGCGCGCGGATATTCAGTCTGGCAACTGAGGCGTGGCCGTCGAGTATCAGCATTGCTCATGTCGCGGACCCAGACGACATCGTACGGGTCGCGGAACGGGATCCGACGGAGGCTAACCTCCTGCTGCTCGGGGAGCTTCGCAGCAAGGCCGTCGTGCATTACGACTGGCCGGACATCCTGGCGGCCGATCTGATTGGCGATCCCGGCTGGCGCCTGGATGAATGGGCCCGCAAGAGATCTCTGGCCCCCGCGACGGTCTCGCGCGGCTTCCGCAGGATTTTCGGGACGACTCCTGCGGCGTTCCGGCTCGGCGCGCGGGCGCGCCGCGCCTTCAGGATGATCGCCGGCAGCGATCTGCCGTTCGCCGCCATTGCCGCCGCAACCGCCTTCGCCGATCAGGCACACATGTCTCGCGCCATCCGCGCGCTCACCGGCGCGACGCCCGGTAGTTGGCGTAGGTCAAATTCGTTCAAGACCGAGGCGGCCCCATAACGCGTAAATCGCGGCAATGACTACCGCGACTGAACCATTCGAGGCCGCGCCGCGCTTGCGGCTGAAGCTCGTTCCGATCCTCGTGACCGTCGCTCTCGGGATCGGAGTGCCGATGGCGGGTGCGCTCATCGCGTCTGCCGCGAGTCACCTGCTGCATTTGCCGGTGCGGCCTGGCGCCAACCTGTCCTGGCTCTACCTGCAGCATGCCGGCCAGCTTCTCGTCGCGCTGCTCGTCATCGCGATACTCAAGTACCGATTCGCGCCGGCGGATTACGGCCTGCACCTGCCGCGGGACAAGAGCTACATCGGACCGGCAATTCTGTGGGGCGTGTTCTTCGGCGTCCTGATGACGGTTATCGATTACGCGCCCCAGATCTTCGCCCACGCCGCATCTGCCGCCGCCGTTCCCGCGTCCCACTCCACCGTTTGGGGTTGGATCGTCTTCGAGGGTGTGTATGTCGGCCCGACCGAAGAGATCCCGTTCCGCGCGCTGCTGGTCACCTATCTGATCGCCACCATGCCCGGCAAGCTGCGGCTGGGCCGCTTCCAGATGAGCTGGGCCGGAGTCATCGTGGCGATCATATTCGCGTTGCTGCACGCCACGAACTTCGCCACTCGCCACTGGGTGGAAGCGCTCGGCCAGCAGCTCTATGCGTTCACCCTGGGCGTCCTCTATGCCTACTGGCTCGAGAAATCGCGCAGCATCGTGGCGGCGAGCATCGGCCACAACGTGGGGGATGTGGTCGAGTACCTGATCGCGTTCGCGTGGCTCGGCGTCACGCATTTCTGAGAGCTCCACGCATGGTGTAGCATGCGGCGATGGAGGATTCCTCGCCATGAACGTCCCAACGCTCGAGCAGATAGAGACCAAGATCGCCTTCCTGGAGCGCGCCAACGCCGAGCTGAGCGATGTCGTCTTCCGGCAGCACCGGGAGATCGAGAGTCTGCGGGCGCGGGTGGTCGCGCTGGCCGACCGGATCGAGGCGGTGCAGTCGGACACGGGCGTGCGCACGCCGGAAGACGAGCGACCGCCCCACTATTGATCGGTGAAGGCATGAATGCTGGCGCCGTTCTGTCGGCATGGAATCTGGCAGCAGAAGCTTCGCCTACGGCCGGCCCCCGGGTTACCAAGCTGCAGACGCCGTCTGGCTGCCTCTATCTGAAGGCAAGTGCGTCCGCGGAGTCAGCGGAGCGGGAGCTCGATCTCATGGAGTATCTCGCCGGTGCCCGACTGCCAGTGCCACGCTATATCGCCACGGCGGCCGGCCAGCGCTACGCAATCGCAGAGGGCAGGGCCTTCTGGCTCTCACGCGAGCTTTCGGGCCATCACTTCGCGCAGTTTCGTGGGCCAGCGGGTCTCCAGCAGGTTGAGCGTCTGGCGACGTGCCTAGGGGAGGTGCATCAGGTTCTCGTCAGGGCGCCAAATCCGCAACGCTTCCCTGTCTTTCGTGATTCGGCGGAGCATTTGCTTGCGACGCTGCTGGATCGTGAGACTCCGTTCGATGTTGATCGATTGCAGCGGCTTCGTAGTCAGGTTGCGTCGGTGGCGGCGTTGCCGAAGCAGCTCATTCACCGCGATTTCCATCGTGGCAATGCTCTGTTTACGGGCGAGGCGGCGTCCGGCTTGCTCGATTTCGATCTCGTGCACGAGGGGCCGCGACTCTTCGACATTTGCTATTGCGCATCGGGCGTTCTCAGCGAGAGCTTTCGAGAAGCGGGCTACGCGGAGTACTGGCTTACCGTCCTCGAGACGATTTTTCGTGCGTATGGGCGGACCGCAGGCTTGTCGACGCAGGAGCGCTCGCTGGCCTGGAGCATGCTGATTACCATCGAGCTGATATGCATGAAGAGCTACCTGGAGACGCAGGCCCTCGACGCGGCCCGCTTGAACGAAGGCATGCTCTTCTGGTTCGAGGACCATCGGAGCGAGATCGAAGCGGCCATCGCAGGTTGCGCGTAGGAGCGTCGAGAAGCCTCCGGCATCGAGAGGTCCGCGGATCGATTCGACTATTCCTTGGACTTCAGGCTGCCCTGGTTCGCCTCGATGAAGGCCTTGATCTCCTCGGCCATGGCGAGCAGCCGGAGCCACTGCTCCTTGTAGAGCGTGACCGGGAATCGCCCCATCCCGTAAACGGACAGCGCACCCTTCTCGCTGACTTTCATTGCGAGCTTGCCCCGTCCCCCCTGCTTCAGCCGCTCATTTTCGGC
>JASHVV010000262.1 GCA_030044385.1 Gammaproteobacteria bacterium | reverse complement strand
GATGCGGCCGCTGCTCATGATGAGCCTGGCGGCGGGAATCGGGCTGCTGCCCGCGGCGGTCTCGACCGGCATCGGCAGCGAGGTGCAGCGGCCGCTCGCCACGGTGGTGGTGGGCGGGATGCTCTTCGGCACCTTCCTGCTGCTCCTCGTCGTGCCCGTGTTGACGATGGTGCTGCTCGGACGCGGCAATGAGCCGCAGCGCAGGCCGTAGGGCATGTCGAAGGCCCGGGCAACACTGACGTGTCTCATCGGCCTGGCGGCGCTGCCGCCGATCGCCGGATGCGTGGTCGGCCCGCAGTACCACCGCCCCCCGCTGCCGCGCAGCCAGGCGTACTCGCCCACGCCGCTGCCGCGGTCCACGGCCTCGGCGCCCGGCGTGGCCGGCGCCGCACAGAGCTTCGACACCGCGCAGGCAATCTCGGCACAGTGGTGGACGCTATTTCGCTCACCGGCGCTGGACGCGCTCATCAAGCGCGCCTTCGCCGCCAATCCCACGATCGCTGCGGCCGTGGCCAGTCTCGAGCAAGCCCAGGAGAGCGTGTACGCCCAGCAGGGGCTCTTCTATCCGACCGTGCAGGTGAGCTACCAGGCCGAGCGCACCAAGCTCTCGGGCAACACGGCGACCTCGAGCGCGCCGGGCCCGCAGGGTAACGGCGCGAGCATCGTGCCATCCGGACCGGCGCAGCCGGTGACCTACAACTTCCACACTGCCCAACTCACCGTGGGATATGTGCCGGACGTCTTCGGCGCCAACCGCCGTCAGGTGGAGTCGCTGCAGGCGCAGGCGGATGCGGCGCATTACCAGCTCGATGCTGCGTATGTGACGCTGGCCTCCAATGTGGTCGCGGCGGCGCTGCAGGAGGCGTCCACCCGCGCACAGATCAACGCCGTGCGGACCATCATCAGGGCCAACCGGCGAGCGCTCGAGATCCTGCGGCGCCAGCTGCAACTGGGATATGCCGCGCGCCTCGATGTGGCGCAGCAGCAGCTCGCGCTCGCGCAGGCCCAGGCGCTGTTGCCGCCGCTCGAGCGGCAGCTCGCGCAAACCCGCGACCTGATCCGGGCGCTGGCCGGGAATGCGCCGGATCGGGACGTGCCGCAGACTTTCACGCTCGACTCGCTGCACCTGCCGCGGCGGCTGCCCCTGTCATTGCCCTCGCAGCTCATCGAGCAGCGCCCGGACGTGCTGGCGGCGGAGGAGCAGGTGCGCGCCGCGAGCGCGCAGGTGGGCGTCGCGGTCGCCAACCGTCTGCCGCAGTTCTCGCTCACGGGGGCACTCGGAGGACAGGCGACACGCATCACCCAGATGTTCTGGAATTCAGGGACTTTCTGGAGTGTGCTGGGCAACGCCTCGCAGCCGCTCTTCGACGCCGGCACGCTGAAGCACCGCCAGAAGGCGGCGGAGCGGGCTCTGGCACAGGCCGCCGCGCAATACCGCAGCACGGTGCTGACGGCCTTCCAGAATGTCGCGGACTGCCTGCACGCGCTGTATTCGGACGCCGATGCGCTGCAGACGGCTGTGGCCGTGGAGAAAGCCGCACGATCGACTCTCGAGGTATCCCGGCAGCAGTATCGGGCGGGGTACACCAACTACCTCTCCGTGCTCACGGCGCAAGCGGCATATCAGCAAGCCGTCATCGCGCGTGTTCAGGCCCAGGCGGCCCGGCTGGGTGATACGGCGGCGCTGTTTCAGGCGCTCGGCGGCGGCTGGTGATACGATCCGCTGCCGCTGCCTGATCACACGGGGGTTGCTTGAAACGGCTGCAGATGGGTCTGATCGGTCCGGGCTTCATCGCCGCCCAGCACATCGAGGCGGTGCGCCGCCTGGGCGATGTGGAAGTGGTGGCCCTCGCGGGCTCCAGCCTCGAAGCGGCGCGCCGGCGCGCGGCTGAATGGCACGTGGAGCGGGCGTACGGCGATTACCGGGAGCTGATCGCGGACCCGGACGTGGACGTCGTTCACAACACAACGCCGAACCATCTGCACCTCGAGGTCTCGCTCGCCGCGCTGGCGGCGCGCAAACACGTCATCTCGGACAAGCCGCTGTCCGACAGCGCCGAGCACAGCCGCATCCTGTGGGAGGCCGCGCGCCGCGCGCGCGTCGCCCACGTGGTGACATTCAACTACCGCGGCAATCCGCTGGTGCAGGAGGCGCGCAGCAGGGTGAGCCGCGGCGAGCTCGGCCCGCTCTGCTACGTGCACGGCCAGTACCTTCAGGACTGGCTGAGCGATGAGCGCGTGTACTCCTGGCGGCTCGATCCGGCGCGCGGCGGCGCCAGCTCCGCGCTGCGCGACATCGGCTCGCACTGGTGCGACCTGGCGGAGCACGTGACCGGCCTGCGGATCGAGGCGGTGCTCGCGGACCTGAGCACGGTGGTGGCGCGCAGAGAGGTCTCTGCCGCCGCCGGCGGCACGTTCTCACGCACCACCGCCACTCGGGGACGGCGCAAGGTGCGCATCGCGAGCGAGGATCTTGCGACCGTGCTGCTGCGGTTTCACGGTGGAGCCAAGGGCTGCGTCGCGGTCGGCCAGGTGCTTCCCGGCCACAAGAACGACTTGCAGCTCGAAGTCAACGGCCGCGAGGCGTCGGTCCGCTGGCTGCAGGAGCGGCAGAACGAGCTCTGGGTGGGCCGATTCGGCCAGCCGAGCATGGTGATCGGCAAGGACCCTTCCATCCTCTGCGCGCAAGCCGCACGCTACGCGCATCTGCCGGCCGGACACCAGGAAGGCTGGGCGGACGCGTTCCGCAATGTCATCGCGGATGCGTATCAATGGATAAGAGAGGGCGCCCGGCCGCGGGCGCGGCCTGCGGCGCTCGCGACGTTCGCCGACGGATACCGCAGCGACCTGCTCGTCGAAGCCATGCTCGCGAGTCACGCCGCGGGCGGTGTCTGGCGGAAGATTCCACTGCCCGGATGAGGTTGGAAGGCGCGCGGGGCGGAGCCGGCAGTGCGCGTTCTTTGACACCGAAATTACATTGCAATAGCCTGCGGGCCGGACCCACGCCTTTCGACCGAGGTACCTCGTGCTGACGAACTCCATGAAGCTGCGGTTGAACGCAATGATGTTCTTGGAGTTCTTCACCTGGGGCGGGTGGTTCGTCACCATGGGAACCTTCCTCGCCACCAACCTGCACGCCACCGGGGAGCAGAGCGGCATCGCCTATTCGACGCAGGCCTGGGGCGCGATCATCGCGCCGTTCATCGCCGGCCTCATCGCCGACCGATATTTTCACGCGGAGCGGCTGCTCGGCGTCATCCACATCATCGGCGGAGCGCTGATGCTGATGCTGGCGCGGGCGCAGGATTTCGCGCACTTCTATCCATACCTGCTGGCGTACATGATTCTCTTCATGCCGACGCTGGCGTTGGTCAACGCCGTCTCGTTCCGGCAGATGGACGTGCCGGCGCGGGACTTCCCCAAGGTACGCGTCTGGGGCACGATCGGATGGATCGTCGTGGGCCTGGCGATCAGCTATGTATTTCACTGGGACTCGGCCGCATCCCTCGCCCATGGCGCGCTCCACAACACCTTCACCCTGTGCGCGGCGAGCTCCTTCCTCCTCGGCGTATACAGCTTCACGCTGCCGCGCACGCCGCCGCTCGGTGTCACGCAACAGCGCCGGAGCCTGGGAAGCCTGCTCGGCTTCGATGCGCTCGAGATGCTGCGCGAGCGCAACTTCGCGATTTTCTTCTTCGCCTCGATCCTCATCTGCATACCGCTCGCGTTCTACTACCAGGACGCCAACCAGTTCCTGACCGAGCTGCATATTGCGCATGCGACCGGCAAGCAGACGCTGGGGCAGGCGTCCGAGTTCTGCTTCATGCTGCTGTTGCCGCTCTTCCTGAAGCGCTACGGGATGAAGACGACGCTGCTCGTCGGCATGGTCGCCTGGGCCGTCCGTTATGCCCTGTTCTCGCTCGGCGATGCCGCGCAGCTCGAATGGCTGCTGCTCGTCGGGCTCGCCCTGCACGGGCCCTGCTACGACTTCTTCTTCGTCTCCGGCCAGATCTACACCGACACCCGCGCCGGCCAGGAGCGCCAGGCGGCCGCGCAGGGACTCATCACGCTGGCCACCTATGGAGTCGGGATGCTCATCGGCTTCTCCGCGGCCGGCTTCGTCACCGATCGCTACAGCATGGCGGGCGGCCACGACTGGGTGATGGTCTGGGCGCTGCCCGCCGCATTCGCCCTGTTCGTGGCGGCGATCTTCGTAGTCTCGTTCCGCAACGAGAGGCTCGGGCATGCCCTCGCCCAGTCCTAGCCCCGGGCCGGCCGCGGGCGCGTTCCGGCCGCGGCCCATGAAGCTCAGCCTGCTGACGGCGGCGCTGCAGGAGCTGACACCGCGGGAGCGGCGGGAGGCGGACCCCGACCTCGCCATCGAGGAATGGCTGGCGTTCGCCGCCGAGATCGGCGCACCCCACATCGAGCTGTCCTGCGCCCTGCACCCGACGCAGAGCGACGTGCCGGCCGCGGCGCTGCTCGATCCCGTCGCCAACACGCTCGATTTGCGGAAGCCCTTCACGGCGGCCCGCGCCGCGCGGGCGGCGGCTGCGATGCGCTCCACCGGCGTGGGGCTGTCGGAGCTCGGCTATTTCGACAACATGCTGGCCGCGGAGGATGGCGCCCGCAGGGTCAAGCATGAGCTGATGCTCCGCGTCTTCGACGCCGCCGTGCTGCTGGAGTGCGATGCGGTAGTCGGGTTCGTCGGACGCAACCCCAACATCGGCATGGACGCCAACCTCGACATGTTCGAGGAGGTATTCATCCCCCTCCTCCGCGAGGCCAAGGCGCGCGGGCTCACCTATCTCGTCGAGCAGTGCCCGATGCCGGGCTGGACCGTCTCCGATTCATGGCACAACAACATCGCCTATGCGCCGGGGCCCTGGATCGCCCTGCACCGCATCTGCGAGCGTCATGGCGTGGGCGCTCAGTTCCGCATCCACTACGACCCCTCGCACGCCATCCTCATGGGACAGGACTCGCGCTCGATCTTCCAGTACCTGAAGGACTCGGGCTACGCCTTTCTCATCCAGCGATTCCACGTCAAGGGCCAGGTCATCGACTCCCGCGGCGTCGCCGCGTGGGGTTATGGAGGCCAGACGCTGCAGCGGGGCGACCGCGACGGCGACACGCCGCGCGCCGACCCCGCCGAGCGGGTGAACGCCTGGAAGAAGCAGACGGTCCTCTGCGAGCACGAGCTGCCGGGGACGGCGCGCCATGATCCCCTGGCCTACCTGCAGAACCGCTCCGTGGACTGGCTGGACCACCAGCTCGCCGCGCGGGAGCTGCTCGATCTGGATCCGCAGCGGACGTATTTGGTGCTGGAGCACGAGTATCCCAGAGCGCGGGTACAGGACAAGGCGCTCCTCGCGCCGATCCTCGCCGGCTCGCTCGCCTTCGCGCGCGCGATCGACGAGGCGGCGGCGGCGATGTACGCGTTGCAGCACGAGGTGCTGGCGCGCCGAGGTATCCCGATACAGGGCTTCGGCAGGGAAGCCTACCGAACATGAGATCACTGCAATGAAGGAGCACTGAGCGATGCCATTCGTAACGGCAAGCACGCAACGCGGCCCCTACGACGTCATCATCGTCGGGTCCGGCGCGGGCGGGGGGCAAACCGCGTATACCCTGTGCATGGAGGGGGTGCGGGTCCTCATGCTGGAGGCGGGACGCAACTACACGCCGTCCAAAGAGACGGCGATGTTCCAGACACCGGACATGGCGCCGCTCGGCGGCACGGCCACTCCGGACAAGAGCTTCGGCTTCTACGACGCGACGGTGGACGGTGGCTGGGAAGTCCCGGGCGAGCCGTATGTGACCATCCCCGACAAGTGGGGCGGCCACTTCACCTGGTGGCGCGCCCGAATGCTGGGCGGCCGCACCAATCACTGGGGCCGCATCTCGCTGCGCAACGGGCCCTATGACTTCAAGCCCCGCAGCCGGGACGGGCTCGGCCTCGACTGGCCGATCACCTATGACGACGTGGCGCCCTACTACGACAAGGTGGAGATGCTGGTCGGGGTCTATGGCGGCAACGAGTCGCGGGAAAACACCCCGGCGGGACCCGGCGATACCCTGCTGCCGCCGCCGGCCCCGCTGGTCAGCGATCACCTGCTGATGCAGCGCGCGCCGCGGCTGGGCATCGGCGTGCTGCCGGGACGGCGTGCGGTCCTGACACGCGCGCAGGACCATCGCACGATCCCCGGCAAGCTGCATCCGGGCAACCCGCGCGCGCAGCAGATCCTCGCGCAAGCCATGCGCCAGCGCTCGCCCTGCCTGTGGGCAACGCCCTGCGGACAGGGCTGCGCGGTAGCTGCCAACTACCAGTCCACCACGGTGCATCTGCCGCCCGCCCTCGCCACGGGGAATCTCGACATCATCACGCAGGCGATGGTGTACGAGGTCACGACGGACAGGAAGGGCCGCGCCAACGGCGTACGCTTCATCGATGCGACCACGGGCCGGCACGAGCATGCAACCGCCCGCATCGTCGTGCTGGCCGCCAGCGGATTCGAGTCGGCGCGCATCCTGCTCAACTCCCGGACCAGCCGGACCCCGAACGGGCTGGCCAACTCCAGCGGGCTGGTGGGACGCTACATCCTGGACACGGTCGGCAGCTCGGTGACGGGGCAGATTCCGCTGCTCGAGAGCCTGCCGCCGCTCAACGAGGACGCCGCCGGCGGCCTGCAGGTCTACGTTCCGTGGTGGCTGTACCAGGAGCAGCTCGCGCACAAGCTGCCGTTCCCGCGCGGCTATCACATCGAATATGGCGGCGGCAAGATCATGCCCTCGGTCGGCACCGGCGCGAACCTCGAGTGGCTGACGGGAGGAAGTTACGGCAGGAAGCTGAAGGAGGATGCCCGGCGCTATTACGGCTCCTTCGTGGGGTTCGACGGCCGCGGCGCCATGGTGCCGAACGACAACTGCTATCTGGAGCTCGACCCCGTGGTCAAGGATCAGTTCGGCATCCCGGCGCTGCGCATCCACTGGCAGTGGGGCGAGTCCGAGCAGCGCCAGGCGGCCCACATGCAGGCGACCTTCGGCGCGCTGGTGGAGGCGATGGGCGGGCGGGTTGGAACTCCCGTCGAGACCGATCCGGTGAAGGCGATCTCCTCCGGCGGCGAGATGATCCATGAGGTCGGCGGCGCCGTCATGGGCGCCGACCCGCGCTCCTCGGTCACCAACCGGTGGTCGCAGACCTGGGACGTGCCCAACCTCTTCGTCGCCGACGGCGGGGTCTTCCCGTACAACGCCGACAAGAACCCGACGCTGACCATCATGGCGCTGGCGTGGCGCATGTCCGATCACATCCTCGAGCGGATGCGCCGGAGAGACATATGACCGACAGGCGTACGACCCTCAAGCTGGTGATCGCCGCGGCGGCGGCCATGCCGGCGCTGCGCACGAGAGCGGCCAGAGCGGCCAGCGCGGCCACCTTCCAATCGGGGCAGCCGGCTGCCGGCGACGTGCAGCAGTACGTGCCCGTGATGAACGGCTACGGCCCCGACCCGGACCTGATCAAGGCCTACGAGAAAGGGGAGTTCTGGCCGCTGACCCTGGATGCGCAGCAGCGGCAGCTGGCGGCGGCGCTGTCCGATCTCATCATTCCCGCGGACGAGCGCTCCCCGTCCGCGTCGGCAGTGGGCGCCGTCGACTTCATCGACGAGTGGATCAGCGCGCCCTATCCGGCGCAGCAGGCGGATCGCGACACGGTGCTGCAAGGCTTCACCTGGCTCGATGGCGAGGCGCGCAGCCGGTTCGAGCGGCCGTTCGCGCAGCTTAGCGAGCCGCAGCAGCGCGCGATCTGCGATCCTGTCTGCGACCCGAGCCGGGTGGCCGCCGACCTCCAGGAGCCGGCGCGGTTCTTCAGTGTGTACCGCAACCTCACGGCCGGCGGGTTCTACACGACCGCCGCGGGCCGGAAGGACCTGCAGTACATCGGCAATGTGCCGCTGACGCACTTCGACGGGCCACCGCTCGAGCTGCTCAGAAAGTTGGGACTCGCTTAACCTCAGGAGACGTGAAAAATGAGAAAACCGGGTGCGCGCACGGCGCGCAAATCGTGGTCGCTCGGGCTTGCGTCCGTCCTGGCGCTGTCGCTGGGCGGCGCGGCGCTCGCGGCCAGTCCCCACGGCAGCGGCAAATGGCAGACCTTCATCCGCGGCGATTCCGCGCCGCTGCTTCGCGGCTGGACGCATCCGGGACTGCCGCCCGGCTGGACCGTGCACGACGGCGTGCTCTCCAAGCAAGGACCGGTGGACGATCTCGAGTCGACCGCGAAGTACAAGGATTTCGAGCTGGAGCTGGAATGGAAGATCGGCAAGGCCGGCAACAGCGGCATCTTCTATCGGGCCACCCACGAGTACGATGAGATCTACTGGACCGGACCCGAGTACCAGCTTCTCGATGATGCGAATACGGAAGACGGCAAGCAGCGCGTGACGGCGGCGGGCTCGGTCTATGCGGTGTATCCGTCACCGGCCGGCGTCATACGCCCCTATGGCCACTGGAACCGCGCGCGCATCATCGTGCGTGGCAATCACGTCGAGTACTTTGCGAACGGGCGCCGGATCGTCAACTACTATCTGAACAGCCCGGACTGGAAGCAGCGCGTCGCCGCCTCGAAGTTCAAGGCCTATCCGGGCTATGGCCTGCAGCCGGTGGGGCGGGTCGGGCTGCAGGGGAATCACCCCGGGAGCATCGAGATCCGCAACATGCGGCTGCGCGTGTTGCCTTAGAGGACTGGGCCTGCTGCGGCACGCGGCGCTGTTGCCGCGGCCGCAGCGGGCCGTGCGCGATCAGCCGCGCGGTCGGACGGTGCCGTCACCATAGGGGGCGGCGGTGAACTCCGGCAACTGCTCGGCCCAGGCGGACAGGGCGCGGAGTTGCGGATAGGC
>JASHVV010000261.1 GCA_030044385.1 Gammaproteobacteria bacterium | reverse complement strand
TTCCGGTCATGGGATCAACCCTCGATTGCCTTGCGGGTGGGCTCGTGTTTGATCTCGCCGGCGTGCGTCAGGCAGGCCTGGGCGAAGACCTCGTCGGTCCAGTCGATGGCGAGCTCGCCCTTCTGCAGCGCGGGCTTCAGGAAGTTGAGCAGGTTGCGGGAGTACATCTCGCTGGCGTTGTAGGCGAGCTCGCCGGCGAGCCCCACCGCGCCGATCACCTTGACGCCCTGGTGCGTCACCTCCTCGCCGGCGCGGGTGAGCTCGCAATTGCCGCCCTGCTCCGCGGCGATGTCGACGATCACCGATCCCGGGCGCATGCGCTCCACGGCGCCGCGCAGGATGATCTTCGGCGCCGCCCGTCCCGGAACGGCTGCCGTCGTCACCACCGCATCCGCCGCGGCGATGCGGGAGTCGAGTACCTCCTGCTGCTTGCGCTTCTCGTCGTCGGTGAGCTCGCGTGCGTACCCGCCGGCCCCTTCGGCGCTGACGCCCGTGTCCACGAATTTCGCGCCGAGCGACTTCACCTGCTCACGCGTGGCACCCCGGACGTCGTACGCTTCCACCACCGCACCGAGGCGTCTAGCCGTCGCGATCGCCTGTAACCCTGCGACGCCTGCACCGATGACCAGCACCTGCGCTGGGCGGATCGTCCCGGCTGCCGTCGTAAGCATCGGAAAAAACTTCTGCAGGTGGTTGGCAGCGATCAGAACCGCTTTGTAGCCGGCGATCGCTGCCTGCGAGGACAGAGCGTCCATCGACTGCGCGCGCGAGATGCGCGGCACCAGCTCCATCGCGAAGCTCGTGATCTGCCGCTCCTTGAGCGCTTTCACTTCCTCGCGCCGTGCATAGGGCTGCAGGAATCCGATGAGCACGGCAGCAGGCTGCAGCGCCGGGATCCGCTCCAGGGTAAGCGGCTGGACCGTCAGCAGCACCCGCGACTGCTCGAGCACGGCGGCGGCCGAATCGGCCCATTCCACCCCGCGGTAGGCCGAGTCCGGAAACTGGGCGCTCGCGCCGGCGCCGCGCTCCAGCAGCACCCGCGCGCCGCTCTGCACCAGTTTCTCGGCCACCTCGGGAACCAAACTGACACGGGTCTCGCGGGACGCGCTTTCGCGAAGCGCGCCGATCGTCGCTGGCATCTACGGCCCTCTCTTGGGGGTTCCCGGGCGTGGGATGTTGAATATTCGCATAAAATTGCCGTATCTTACACCTGCCATGATGGGCATAGACCTCGAACGGGCCGATCGCGGCTTAGCGGATGACCTGCGGATCGTCCCCACCGGGACGGCGCGCGGGCTCTCCCAACTCGTCCTGCGGACGGACATCGCCGGCATGCCCCTGGAGTGGATCGACTACAAGGAGGCGGCCCGACTCTACCACCAGGAGCAGGTGGCCTATACCTGCGGCTCGCCCCTCTTCGAGCTCTACGGCGGCGTGAACGCGCTCACCGGCCGGCGCACGATGCTGGAGATCAATTCGATCGTCGCCACCGTCGGGCACACGGGCAATCCGGGTAATACCCGCCACGACTACGTGCCGCCGCTCAACAACCAGACGCTCTTCCGCAGGGACGCATACCTGTGCATGTACTGCGGCCTGCGCTTCCCGTCGCGCGAGCTCTCGCGCGACCACATCAGGCCGTTCAGCCAGAACGGCCTCGACGTCTGGACCAACGTGGTGACCGCATGCCGGCGCTGCAACAACCAGAAGGCCTCGCGCACGCCCGAGCAGGCGAAGATGCAGCTCATCGCGGTGCCGTTCACGCCGACTTACGCGGAATACATCTTCCTCAAGGGCCGGCGGGTGCTCGCCGACCAGATGCAGTATCTGCTGGCGCACTTCCCGCGCTCGAGTCCGCTGCACGACCGCATCCAGCGCTGGCTGAGTTGATAAAGCGCTGGATCGGGGCTCCTGCCCCGCCCAGCGCCGTCTCGGGCAAAAAGCGTGGTTTTTGCCCGAGACTCGGCCACCTGCGGCGGCCGGGCACATCCCTGCGCCTGAGTTCCTGTATCGTGCCGCTTCGTGTCTTCGGGGCGGGGACGCCGTGATTTTCCTCATCGACGCGTCGGTTTACGTCTTCCGGGCGTATCACTCGCAGCTGCCGGACATGGTGGATGGCGACGGCAACCCCGTGCATGCCGTCTTCGGGTTTGCGCGCTTTCTGGGCGACCTCATGGAGCGCGTCCGGCCGCAGTACATCGGCGTCGCATTCGATCGGCGGCTGGCGACGTCCTATCGCAACAGGATCTATCCCGCCTACAAAGCCAACCGCGAGCCCACGCCCCCCGGCCTGCCGCGGCAGTTCGAGTATTGCCGCGAGCTGTGCCGCCATCTCGGGCTGGCCGCGTTCGTGGACCCGGATTTCGAGGCCGACGACCTCATCGGCACGCTCTCCTGCCTGATGCGCGCCGAAGGCATCCGCTCGGCCTTCATCACGCGCGACAAGGATCTCGCGCAGCTCGTGCGCGACGGCGACCTGCTGTGGGACTTCGGCGCCCGCACGCAGATCGGCTACCGGGACGTGCAGCGGTATTTCGGCGTGGCGCCGGAGGGCTTCGCCGACTTCCTCGCCCTTACCGGGGATACCTGCGACAACATTCCCGGCGTGCCCGGCATCGGGCCGAAGATCGCGGCCACGCTGATGCGCAAGTTCGGCTCGCTCGATGAGCTCTACGCCAACATCGGCCGCGTCGCCGCCCTGGGGCTGCGCGGCGGCAGCGCCCTCGGCGAGCGGCTCGCCGCGCACCGGGAGTCGGTCTTCCTGTCGCGGCAGCTCACGCGGATCGTCTGCGACCTGCCGCTCGGCGTGTCGGCCGCCGACCTGCGCCCGAGGACGCCGGATCTTGCGTCCTTGGGGGTACTCTACGACCACCTCGGCTTTGGACCGCTGCTGCGCCGTCAGGGCGAGCGGCTCGCCGCGCAGCAGGCGGCCTGCGCCGTAGCCGTCGCAAGCTGAGCAACAATCCGGGGAAAAGCACGTGAGCGCGGACAGCGAGGACGGCGGATTCGAGACGGTCGCGCGGGCCATCGCCGCGCAGCTCGGCGTCGAGTGCGCGCCGGAGCCGGAGAGCGGCGTCACCGGCGGCAGCATCCATCGCAGCTACCGCTGGCGGTGCGGCGACGCGCCGCTCTTCGTCAAAGTGGCGGACCGCGGCGGCGCCGCGGGACTCGAGGCCGAAGCCGCAGGCCTGCTCGCGCTGGCGGGCGCCCGCGCGGTCCGTGTCCCTAGCGTCCTGGCGCGCGGCATCGCCGGGCGCAGCGCGTTTCTGGCCCTGGAATGGATCGAATCCCGCCCCGCGGGCCGCGCGGCCGAGCACCGGCTCGGCGAGCAGCTCGCCGCGCAGCACCGCGTGACGGCGCCGCGGTTCGGCTTCGCCGATGACAACCTGATCGGCCGCACGCGCCAGCCGAACGGCTGGCTCGAGGACTGGGCGGAGTTCTTCCGCGAGCGGCGCCTGCGTCCTCAGCTGGCGCTCGCCGTGCAGAACGGCTTTGCCGAGCGGCTCGAGAAACCCGGCGCGCGCCTGCTCGAGGCGGTCGACGGGCTGCTGGCAGGACACCGGCCGCAGGCCTCGCTGCTGCACGGCGATCTCTGGGCCGGCAACTGGCTGGGGGACGAGCGCGACGAGCCCGTGATCTTCGATCCGGCGGTTTACTACGGCGATCGCGAGACGGACCTCGCCATGACCCGGCTCTTCGGCGGCTTCGGCCGCGCCTTCTACGACGCCTACCAGGAGGCGGCGCCGCTGCCCGCCGGGCATGCCGTGCGCGCGGAGCTCTACAACCTCTATCACGTGTTGAATCACGTCAATCTCTTTGGCGGCGGCTACGTGGGCCAGGCGCGCGCGAGCATGGACCGCCTGCTGGCCGAGGTCAGAAGGTAGGAGACTCCCAGCGCCGTACGGGATTCGGCTATGCTCCCGCACCTACCGCGGCGGTGACTGCGAGGGGATTCATTCATGGCGAGCAAGAACATCGTGTCCGTCCTTCAGGAGGAGCGAACGTTCGCCCCTGCCGCCGAATTCGCCGACCGGGCACGCGTCAAGCACGCTGAGCTCGAGCGCCTGCGGCGGCAGGCATCCGAGGATCCCACCGGCTTCTGGGCCCGGCTCGCCCGTCAGGAGATCACCTGGCAGACGCCCTTCACCGTGACGCTCGATGACTCCGATGCTCCGAACTATCGCTGGTTCACCGACGGGCGGCTCAACGTCTCGTTCAACTGTCTGGACGTGCACCTCGCGGAGCGCGGTGAGCAAACCGCGATCATCTTCGAAGGGGAGCCGGGCGACACCCGCCGGCTCTCGTACCGCGAGCTGCACGCGGAGGTCTGCCGGTTCGCGAACGCCCTGAAGTCGCAGGGCGTGCGCAAGGGCGATCGGGTGGCGATCTATCTGCCGCTGGTGCCGGAGGCCGTGGTCGCGATGCAGGCCTGCGCCCGGATCGGGGCCATCCATTCGGTGGTGTTCGGCGGCTTCTCCGCGCCCGCGCTCAAGGACCGTATCGAGGACACCGGCGCCAAGCTGCTGATCACCGCCGACGGCGGCTGGCGCGGCGGCAACGCGATCGAGCTCAAGGCAGCGGCGGACAAGGCGCTGGCCGAGGGCTGCGGGACCATCGAGCGCGTCATCGTCCTGCGCCGCACCGGCAAGCAGGTGGCGATGCAGCGGGGCCGCGATCTCTGGTGGCACGATGCGCTCGCAGGCCAGTCGCCGGCCTGCGAGCCCGAGTGGGTCGAGGCGGAGCATCCGCTCTACCTGCTCTACACCTCGGGGTCGACGGGCAAGCCCAAGGGGATCCAACACTCGAGCGGCGGCTATCTCCTCGGTGCGAAGCTGACCACCCAGTGGGTCTTCGATCTGCGCGACGGCGATGTCTTCTGGTGCACGGCGGATGTCGGCTGGGTGACCGGTCACAGCTATGTGGCCTATGGGCCGCTCGCCGCCGGCACCACCGTGATGTTGTACGAAGGCTCGCCGACGACGCCGGATGCCGGGCGCTTCTGGAAGATCTGCCAGGACCACGGCGTCAGCGTCTTCTACACCGCGCCCACCGCGATCCGCGCGCTGATGAAGCTCGGCGACGAGATCCCGGCGCGCTACGACCTCTCGCGCCTGCGGCTGCTCGGCAGCGTGGGCGAGCCGATCAATCCCGAGGCCTGGATGTGGTACCACCGGGTGATCGGCCGCGGCCGCTGTCCGATCGTCGACACCTGGTGGCAGACCGAGACCGGTGTGATCCTCATCTCACCGCTGCCCGGAGTCACGCGCACCAAGCCGGGCTCGTGCACGCTGCCGCTGCCCGGCGTGGAGGCGGACATCGTCGATGAGCGGGGCGAGTCCGTCACGCGGCCCGATGCCGGCGGCTACCTGGTCATCAAGAGACCCTGGCCGGCCATGCTGCGCACCATCTGGGGCAACAACGCGCGCTATCTCGCCGCCTACTGGGAGAAATTCAACAAGCGCTTCTACGTGGCGGGCGACAGCGCCCATCGCGACAAGGACGGTTATTTCTGGATCATGGGCCGCATCGATGACGTGCTGAACGTCGCCGGCCACAGGCTCGGCACCATGGAGATCGAGTCCGCGCTGGTCTCCAACCCGCGGGTCGCCGAAGCCGCGGTCGTCGGCAAGCCGCACGAGATCAAGGGCGAGGCGGTATTCGCCTATGTCGTCTGCCGCGGGGCGCGCCCGTCGGGCGACACGAGCGCGATCGTCAACGAGCTGCGCACCTGGGTGGCAGAGCACCTGGGCGCCATCGCCAAGCCCGACGAGATCCGCTTCGCCGACAACCTGCCGAAGACCCGCTCCGGCAAGATCATGCGCCGGCTGCTGCGGGCGATCGCGCGCGGCGAGGAGATCGCGCAGGACGTCTCCACGCTGGAGAACCCCGCGATCCTGGAGCAGCTGCGCGGCGCCGATACGCCCGCCGCTG
>JASHVV010000260.1 GCA_030044385.1 Gammaproteobacteria bacterium | reverse complement strand
GAAGGGCTCCGCGCGGGCGGGGTCGACGGTGTAATCCAGGCTCTCGACCCATTCGACATCAGGTCCAAACTTCGCGTTGCCGGCGAGGTCGAGCGTGAGATGCACGCCGAGCCCGCCCGGCTCCGGGACCGGATAGATGAGATGGTGAAAGGGCGCCTTCCCCGTCAGAGCATAGTAGTTGCCCTTGGCATAGGCCGACGGAGGAATGCTGCCCTGCGGAACGCCCTCGATCCGGCGCGCCAGCGCCTGAGCTTGCAGTCCGGCGCTGTTGACGACGACTCGCGCCTCGAGCTCCAGGAGTTGATCCGAGCCGGCCTCGAGATGAATGCCGCCTCGGCTGCAGCGTCCGCGCCGGACCGGCGATCGCAAGGCCACCGTGCCGCCGGCGTCCTCGAGATCTCCCTGCAATGCGAGCATGAAGCCGTGGCTGTCCATGATGCCGGTCGAGGGAGAGAGCAGCGCCGCCGTACAGCTCAGGGCCGGCTCCATAGCTGTCGCCTCGGCGGCGGTGAGCCAGCGTAAATCGCCGACGCCGTTGGCGCGGGCATTCGCCTCAATCTTCTCCAGCGTCGTCACTTGCTCCTGATCGGCGGCGACTATCAGCTTGCCGTATCTTCGATGCTCGATGCCGTGCGCCTCACAGTAGGCGTACAAAAGGCGCTTGCCGCTGACGCAGAGAGTTGCCTTCGCAGAGCCGGGCGGGTAGTAAATTCCGGCGTGGATCACTTCGCTGTTGCGCGAGCTCGTGCCCGTGCCGATGGCGCTCTCGGCCTCGAGGACCAGAGTCTCGCGGCCGCGAATCGCCAGGGCACGCGCGACCGCAAGGCCCACCACGCCGGCGCCGATGACGACGCAATCGATTTTCTCAGTCACGCTCAGTCACGCCGCCGCAGGGCTCGGGCAACGGCTCGATGCGGCCGAGCAGGAATATGAAAGAGGCGATGCCGGCCACCAGCACGAGGCCGGCGACGAGGAAGGCGTTGACGAATGAATGCGTGCGGCCGACGACGAAGCCGGTGACGATCGGCGCGACGACGCCCATCATGTTGTTGGAGAAATTCATGATGCCGCCGACGGCGCCCACTCCGCCCTTCGGGGCGATCAATGACGGCAGCGACCAGGCAACGGGCGCGGCTGCGCAGAGACCGGCCAATGCGACGGAGATCCACGCCAACGCGACACCCGGACGGGCAGTGACCGTCGCGCCGAGCACCGCGAGGCCGATACACATGCCGATGACCAACACCGCCTTGCGGACGCGCGTCGCGTCGCGGCCCCGGCGGACCAGGAAGTCGATCAGCCAGCCGCCCACCAACAGGTCGGCAGCCGAGGCGCATGCCCAGGGAATCGCCGCGAAGCCGGCCGACGTCAGGATGCTGCGGTGCATCGTGTGCACGAGATAGTCGGGCAGCCAGGTGAGGAAGAGGTTGAAGCTGTAGCCATAGGCCCCGAAGCCGATCACCAGCCCCCAGACCTTGCGCGTGCTGAGGAGGTAGACGAGGGCGCCCGCCGCGCCGTCCGACGGCTGCCCTTCCGGCTCCGCGCCGTGCGCGGCGAGGTACTCTCGCTCCTCGCGCGTCAACCGGGGATGTTGACTGGGGTCGCGATACATCCGGCAGAAGACCACGAAGTACGCAAAGCTCAGCGCCGCCACCACGGCGAATCCCCAGCGCCAGCCCAGGCGCACCACCGCGAACGCGACGAGCGGCACGCCGATGACGTTGGAGAACTTCGCGCCGACGTCGTAAAGCGACGTGGACAGCGCCCGCTCGGTGCGCGGGAACCAGTAGCCGGTGGCCTTCGAGCTCGCGGGAAAGCTCGGCGCCTCGGCGATGCCGAGGAGCAGCCGCGCGAGAAAGACACCCACGAAGCCGCCCGCGCAGGCCGTGAGCAGCTGCGCCGCACTCCAGAGAGCGGCGCTCCAGCGGCCGATGCGGGTTACGCCAAAGCGATCCACTACGAGCCCCACGGGGATCTGCACGAGGGCGTAGCTCCAGAAGAAGGCGCTGAAGAGGAGCCCCAGATCGACCGGCGTCAGATGGAAAGTACGCTCGAGTTGCGGGCCTGCGGCCGAGATGCTGATGCGATCGAAATAGTTGATCAGCACCCCGACGGCGATCAGCCCGGCGATGCGCCAGCGGTATCGGGGAACGCGCCGGTTGCGTTGCATTTCGATATCGATCGCCCGCGAACGCCCTCCACTGCGGCCCAGTGTAGCCCAGTGTGCAGCCCGGCGTAACGGCTACCGGCGTGCGCGTTTGCGGCGGCTGTTCGACGCGCCCGCTCGATCGACTCGCGTTATAATCGGCGCGGGGGTGCCTCGCATGAACAGACGCTCTTTTTTGAACACTGCCGTTGCGACGGTCGGCTCCGTCACGGCCGCCTCGGCGCTGGCGCGTCCGCAGTCGGACCCTCCGGGGACCTTACCGCCACCGCGAGACTGGAATGACCCGGCGTCGGTCGTCTACCCGGATCCCGCAATCGAGGCATTCGATCCGCGCTTCAAGAAGTACGTCGTCGGCACGACGGAGATCCGCAGGCTGTGGACCGGTGCGGAGTGGACGGAGGGTCCAGTCTACTTCGGCGACATGCACTGCGTGATCTTCAGCGACGTGCCGAACAACCGGATGATGCGCTATGACGAGGTGACCGGCGAGACCACGCTCTTTCGCCATCCTTCCAACAACGGCAATGGCAATACGCGCGACCGGCAGGGACGGCTGGTGACCTGTGAGGAGCGCACGCGGCGCATCACCCGCACGGAATACGACGGCAGCATCACCGTGCTCGCGGATCGCTACCGGGGCAAGAGGTTGAACTCGCCGAACGGCGTTGTCGTCAAGTCCGACGGCACCGTCTGGTTCACGGACCCGACCTACGGCATCCAGGGCGACCACGAAGCGTTGCGCGCCAAATCCGAGCTGTCGGGCAACGTCTACCGCTACGATCCGCGCAGCGGCACGCTGACCGCGGCGGCGACCGATTTCAAGCAGCCCAATGCAGTCTGCTTCTCGCCGGACGAGAAGAAGCTATATATCTCCGACACCGCCGCGCCACCCTCGGTGATCAGGGTTTTCGATGTCGGCGAAGGCGGGAGACTGACGCACGGCCGCGTGTTCCACGACTTCGCGGATACCCATGGCGGCATCGCCGATGACATCCGAGTCGATGAGGACGGCAACCTATGGTGCGCGGGCGGCTGGGCGCCCGACAGGGACTTCAACGGCGTCAGCGTATTCGCGCCCGACGGCACGCCGATCGGCCGGATCGTTCTTCCGGAAGTGGCCGCCAACCTGTGCTTCGGCGGTTATCAGCACAACCGCAGCCGCCTCTACATCTGCGCCAGCACTTCGCTCTACGCGGTTTACGTCGGGGTGCGCGGCCT
>JASHVV010000259.1 GCA_030044385.1 Gammaproteobacteria bacterium | reverse complement strand
AGCGGCAGCGCAATCGCCGACACGATCACGCGCACATAGTCTTCGGCGCCGATGTTGATTGCGACGATGACCCCCGCGATTGCCATCAACACCATTGCGTACGGAATCTTCACGAATGCCGCTGCGATGGCAATCAGCAGGCCGATGATCCCGATGATCTTGTAGATATTCATTGGTCTGAGCCCCCAATATGAGTTTGTTTGGATGCTTCCAAGCCGGCGATCGGCCGCCCTTGGAGCCGCGGTGCGCGCACCGCAGAACCGTCCATTGATTCGATTTCTGTGACAGGACGGGCGACGCCGGCCGAGAGAGGGTACTCCCGTCCGGAGTCCGTGAAAAGCGGCGCTACGGAACGCCTACACGCATGGACAGAGTCACACTCGTAGCCTCACCCTGCACGGGGACTTCGATGCCAGTACGGTCTCGGCGCCGACGTTGCGTGCGCCAGCCCGCGGGATTAATCTACCCCATCGTTGTGGGAGCGCTACCATGAATCTCCAGGTCCCATCCGTCGCCAGACGAGCCGGCCTCGCACTGCTGACCCTTGCCGTCATGGCGGCCGGCAGCCCGTACGCCGATTCCGCCGCCGCCCGGCCGCCGATCACCGGCCTCTCGCATGTCGCGCTCTACACGGCGCACCCGGCGGCGAGCGGCCGCTTCTATCTCCACGACCTGGGCGCGACGAAGGGCACCGACTTCGAGAATGCAGCCGGTGTGCGCTACTACTTCGCGCCGACCCAGTTCGTGGAGGTCCTGCCGCTTCCGGCAGGCTGGACGTCCCTCAGCCGACTCGACGCCGTGGCCTTCACGACGACCAACGCCGAGGCGATGCGGCGTTACCTCGACTCCAGGGGAATCGCCGTCCCGCGCCGGGTGCAGCGTGGCCGCGACGGCAGCCAGTGGTTCGACGTGAAGGACCCGGAGGGGAACGACATCCAGTTCGTCCAGCCGCCTGCGCACCCTCCGGCCATGCCGCTCAATCGGCTTTCCCGACACATCATCCACGCCGGATTCATCATCCACGACCGTGCGCTCGAGGACACCTTCTATCGCGGTGTTCTCGGCTTCAGGCCGTACTGGTACGGCGGCATGACCGACGGCAACCCAACCTGGTTCTCACGGCAGGTGCCGAACGGCACCGACTGGGTGGAATACATGGTGGTCGATCCGCCGCACGGCCGGGGCATACCGCCCGGCATGAGTAGCTCCACCGTCGGCGTGCTCGATCACTTCTCCCTGGGGGTGTGGAACATGGAGACGGCCTACAACCTGCTGTGGAACGGCAACCGGCTCGAGGGGCAGGACAATCTTCCCAAGATCGGCCGCGACGCCAAGTGGCAGCTCAATCTCATCGATCCCGACGGCACGCGGGCGGAGATCATGGAGCTGCGTCCCGTCGGCAAGCCCTGCTGCTCTCCGTTCACCGCATCCCATCCCACCTACTGATGCCGCCGGGTCCCGAGCGGGGCGCTGCACCGTTTCGCTCCGAGTCCTTATGCATTTCCGCAGTACACACGGAGTAATTGCCCAATGAAGCTGACTCGCCGTGATTTTTCGCGCCTCGGCGCGATGTCCGCCCTGTCCGGAGCCCTGACGCTCGGCGCGCCGGCGCAGGCCGAGACGCCGCCGGGGCGCAAGCTGCGCTGGTGCATCGTCGCGCTGGGGCGCATCTCGATGGGACAGTTCATGCCGGGCCTGCGGTTGTCGAAGACCGGCACGATCACGGCCATCGTCAGCGGGCATCGGGAAAAGGCGGAACAGCAGGCGGCGCTCTACCACGTCTCGCCGAAGAACATCTATAACTACGAGAATTTCGACGAGATCCGCCACAACGAGGAAATCGACGCCGTGTACATCGCCCTGCCGAACGCGATGCACGCGGAATTCACCATCCGGGCCGCGCGGGCGGGCAAGCACGTGCTCTGCGAGAAGCCGATGGCGACCACATTGGCCGACTGCCGCGCGATGATCGAGGCGTGCCGCAGCAATAACGTGAAGCTGATGATCGCCTACCGCTGCCAGTATCACCCCTCGCACCTCAGAGCGATCGAGCTCATCCGCAGCGGCGCGGTAGGCAAGGTGCTGGCGATCGAAAGCGCCTTCGGGTTCGACATCAAGCCGGGCGAATGGCGGCTGAACAAGCGGATGGCGGGAGGCGGGCCGCTGGTGGACGTGGGTATCTACGCCCTGAACGCCTCGCGGTATCTCACGGGAGAGAGCCCGGGTCACATCAAGGCGAACGCCTCGGTCATAGACCACGATGGCCGCTTCACGCAGGTGGAGGAGAACGACGGGTGGACGGTCGAGTTCCCATCCGGGATCGTGGCCAGCTGCAATACCACCTACGGCGGCCTCATGAACGGCTTCTTCCGCGTGCATGCCACGAAGGGCTGGATCTATATGGACGGCTTCAACTACAGCGGCATGCACCTGACGGCGCTTCTGGCGAGCGGCAAGCAGATCGACCAGCCGGATCCGATTCCGTCGCCGGGGCAATTCACCCTGGAGGCCGATTATTTCGCCGACTGCGTCTGGGCCAACCGTGAGCCGAAGACGGGTGGCGACGAGGGCCTGCGGGACATGACCGCGATCTCGCGGATCTACGAGAGCGCGGGCCTACGGCTGGGCGTATAGCGGGGGCAACACCGACGCGGTGAGCTACCGATCCTGCTCGCTAGGCACGACCCGGGCCGCGCCGTGCCGCCTCGATCGCGGCGATGTCGATCTTGCTCATTCCCATCATGGCGTCGAACGCGCGCTTGGCGGCCGCCCGATCACGGCTGGTCACCGCTTCCAGGAGTACCCGCGGCGTAATTTGCCAGGACAGGCCCCATCGGTCCTTGCACCAGCCACACTCGCTTTCGACTCCCCCGTTACCGACGATCGCATTCCAGTACCGATCGGTCTCGGCCTGATTCTCGGTGATGATCTGAAACGAGAAAGCCTCGCTGTGTTTGAAGGCCGGACCGCCATTGAGGCCGAGGCAGGGTACTCCCACCACCGTAAACTCGACCGTCAGCACCTGTCCTTGCTTACCAGCCGGGTAATCTCCGGGGGCGCGGTGTACCGCGGTCACGGCGCTATCGGGGAAGGTCTGGGCGTAGAACCTCGCGGCCTCCTCTGCCGTGCCGTCGTACCAGAGGCAAATTACATTTTGGGTCATCGTCTGTGTCCTCGCGGGTCAGATCGTCAGAAGCTCCTCCATGAAACCGCCAAAGGCGCTCACGCGGTCGACGAAGTGGATTTCCAGGATCCAGTGCCGGGTCGCCCCGTTGGCGTCGGGCTCGCGGATCCGCACTCCATTGCCGTGACAGATCGAGAAGCGCTGCGGCTCACCGGGAGCGCGCTCGTGGGGGAAGTGACCGATGAGATGCCCGGCGCTGGGAGCGCCGAATTCCCAGCCGGCGCGAGCGGCGAGCACGCACACGAAATCATATAGCGCCCCCGCGGTCAGGTCGGGCGTGTCGACGTACAGCCGCTTGCCCGCACGAAATGCCGCCTCCATGTCCGCGACCAGCTTGTGCTTGCGGACATCCTGTCCCAGGACGTACGTGCGGCCGAAGTCGGCCTCCCATTCGCCGAAGACGGGCCCGAAATCGAGATAGACGGTGTCGTCCTCCGCCAGGCGTCGGTCGGGAGGCTCGGCGTGATAGCTCAAGAGCGTATTGGGCCCGCAGCGCACGATGCGCCGATGCCAGTGCCTGCGCACTCCATGGCGCTGCACAGCGAGGGCATGGATCTCGTCGCTGAGCTCGCTTTCGAGCACTCCAGCGCGGATCATCCCGTTGGCGACCACCTCCGCAAACAGCCCCTCGGCTTTGCGTTGGGCATCGATCAGCGCATTTTCCACGGTC
>JASHVV010000258.1 GCA_030044385.1 Gammaproteobacteria bacterium | reverse complement strand
TCGGCGCTCTCGGCATTGCACAGGCTCACGACCGCCTCGAGCGGAGCGCCCTCGCTGGAGCTCCAACCCGCATCGGTGAGCTGCGGCCGGTCCGCCCAATTGCCCGGAGGCGTTGGCGTGCCGTCGATCTGCAGCCACTGCATGGCGCGAATCGCGTGGAAGTTCTGCAGCTGACTCAGGAACGTAGGCGTATAGATGTTCCCCTGATCCAGCAGCGCCTCGTTCTCCGCCTTGACGACCCTGATGTTCTGCAGGTGATTGCTGGCGGTCGTGCTCGTGATGCACACCCACACGCCGTTCTGACTGGGAGTCGCCACATTGAATACGTCGCGACCGGGCGAAGTGCTGACCATGACGGCGTCGTTGCCGACGCGGATCGTGCCGGCACCGTCGTAGAGTATGACATACTGGCCGGATTGATAACGCGGACCCGTGCCCGCATTCGACTGAGGAAGTATGAGCAACAGGGCACACACCTGCGCGAATTTCTGCGGAGAATTCGGGTCCGACGAGCTGGCCGTCAGCGTGGTCGGATAGCCGCTCGAATCGAGTTGCAGATACGCCTCCTCGTTCGTCTCGTTCATGCTCGAGTCGCGAGTCGACCACGCGCCAGGATTGTTCTGATTGATCCCGGTCGTCTTGAATATGTTGAGGAAAGGCTCTTCCGGATCGTAGTAGCTCAGCTCCTGCAGGTTGATGCCGAGCGGCGACGACGCATTCGCGCTCGTCGCCGCCGATGCGCGCGAGAAGGGGAAAGCCGTCACCATGAGCGCCGCGACCAGGGCGAGCGTCTTCATCGTGCGGCCAGTATTCAGAAGGAAATTCCCAATTTTCACGTAGACTCCTCGGTTACCTGCCGGCCACGGCCGGAGTGCGCCAGGCGGATTGAAACGTAGACTCGCCGCTCAGGCAATCTGTCTCCGATCACCGACCCAGTGGTCGTCATCTGTTGACATAATCGCGCCATCACAGCAAGGCGCTGACTCGAGAAAGAAAGGAGTCTCTCGAGTTGCTCATGTCCTCATGGACTCCTATGCGGCGAATTAGGTGTGGATCGCGCGACACGCTGTGCCACCCCTTGCGAGTCGTAACCGCGCCGATGTAATGACGACGAACCATGTCGATGGCATCCGGCGAGGTCTCCCCATTGGGGTAGCAGAAGAGGTCGACGCTCTGGCCGCAGATCTCCTGCAGCCGGGCTCTGGAGTGCACTATTTCCCTTTCCAGGTCCTCGCGCGACGTCTGCCCCCCCAATCGGTAATGCGTTGCCGTATGACAGCCGAAGCGCACGAGCCCGGTTGCACCCAATCGCGCGACCTCCTCTGCGCTCAGGAGCTCGCTGGACTCTGCAGTGCATGCGCCGTTCGGCTCGGCTGCCGCGACTAGCTCGCGAATGACGCTCTCCTCAAACGCCGCCTTTGCTGACTTTACGACGCGGTCCACCGCGTCCGCCTCGAGCTCGCCTCGACTCCTCGCCGCGGTTAGCGCGGGCTCGACGACTGGCAGGAGCACCCGCGGATACACTACGGACCCAGGTTCGGCGAATGACATCCGCATGAGTCGCATGAGGCGATTGGGCCAGAAATTCTGCCCGCCGTCGATATAGCTGGAAACCAGGAAGATCGTGGCAGGTGCGCCATGCTCACGCAGCACGGGCAGCGCAAACTCGAGATTGTCCCTCCAGCCGTCATCGAACGTGATCGCGCAGGCGAGCGGCGGCAACGGCTTCCCCTCAGCCGCCCGGCGCAGCCACTCGTCCAGGTGCACGAGCTCGAAGCGTCGTTTGAGCTCGGAGAGGTGGAGATCGAGCGTCTTGGGAGATACATACATCGTCGGCTGCTCCGTCCATAGGGCCGGCGAATCGGCAGCCAGAACACGATGGTAGGACAACACCACGAGGGCGGCGCCCGGCCGCAGGCGCCACGTGAGGGGTGCGACCGTAGCCGCGGCGCGCAGCACCACAGGCCTCAGGGTTGCTTTGAGCGCACTCACCGGCTACGACGACTGGCCCGCCCGCTGCACCGGCGTATAGGCCGTCTGATCCGCGGCGGATGCAGGCAAGCGAAAGAGCGCAGCCAGTTTGGTCACCTGGCTGTCGATCGAGTGCCGCTCGATCACTCGCTCGTACCCCGCTTCGCCGAGTGCCTGGATCTCTGCCACCGGCCTGGCCAGGCAGTCCTTCATGGCGTCGGCCAGCGCCGTGACCGATCCCGCTGGGAAGAGCCAGCCGTTCTCGCCGTGCCGCACGAGCTCGGGCACTCCCGCGACATAGGTGGCCAGCACGGGCCGTCGCAGGGCCATTGCCTCCATGGCGACGACCGGCAGTCCCTCCGAGAAACTCGGCAGGACCAAAGCGCGGGCTGCAAGGATCTCCTCGCGTACTTGCGCGCCGCTGATCCACCCGGTGACACGAACGCGATCTTCGAGTCGGTACTTGCGGATGAGTCCCTCGACCTGAGGCCGCAAGGGTCCGTCGCCCGCGAGGGTCAACTGAAACGGAACCTCATCGGCGGCAAGCCGGGCAGCCGCCTCGATCAACAGGAGCTGGCCCTTCACCTCGGAAAGCCGACCGACGCATACCAGGTTGTGACTGGCGGTGATCGGCGCAAATTGCCCGGTATAGAACGTCCTCTCCAGCCCGCAGTGGATGATCTTGACCTTGTGCCAATCCGTCCGGTGGGAGCGCATGTAGAGCTGGCTACGGACGAACGAGCTGACCGCGACCACGAAGCTCGACCGCTCGATCTTCTCCGCAAGACCCATCGGCCGCAGGAATTCATCGGTACCGTGCGCAGTGAAGCTGTACGGCAGGCCCCCGACGAGGTGAGCCAGCATGGCGATCTCCGCGGAGTTGGTGCCAAAGTGTGCATGGATCCGGCGCGCGCCGAACTCGACGGTCCACTGCACGATCCGGCAGGCCTCAGCCACGTAAACCAGGTGGTAAAGAACGGGACGGGGCGACTTCCGCGACATTCCGACCGCCACTCGCAGGGCGGTCAGCAGTCGTAGTGGCGAACCGATGGCGGCCTTGAGAAGCGGCAAGAGCAGGCCAGGGATGCCGCGCCGCAGGACATACCGGGTCACCTCCCTTTCCCGTACGTCCGCCGGATCAGGCAATGGTCCATCCCATCCGCGAAGCGCGATCCGCAGCACCTCGAAGCCCTGTCGCTCCAAGGCCAGGATCTCGCGACGGATGAAGCTGTGGCTGACCTTCGGATACTGATTGATGAAGTAGGCTATCTTCATCGTGGCGGGCAACCCCGGCGGCGGATTCTCAAGGCTTCAAATACCGCCATTGTGCCGTCCCGGGAACGGCGTTCTCAAGCGCTCCGGCGCGAATCAAGTCGCAATATCGCTTTCTGGCCCGGGCCGCCTCCCCTTGGCAAGCGCTTCTCCGTAGACCCGGCGTAGCCGCGGCTCCGCGCTCTCGACGCCATAGAGCCTCGTGATGTGCTCGCGCGCCCGCGCGCCGAATTCGGCGACGGCGGCGCGATTGCCCGCCATGGCGGAGAGTACCCTGACCAAGCTCACCGTCAGATGCTCTTGCGCGGCGTCCCACTGCTCGCGGACATTGCGTCGCCCGATATGGAGCCAACGCCGATCTTCATCGAGCGGCAGCTCGATCGTCCACCCCGTCTTGCCGCTGATGATCATTTCCGGTATCGCAAAGACGTTGGTGGCAATCGCCGGCATTCCGCTGATGCCCGCCTCCGCGACGGCCCATCCAAGGGACTCGTCCATCGTCGGCAAAACGAGTATGTCGTGGCTTTCCATCAGGCACCGCACCTGAGCGTTCGGCACCGACGGGTAATGTGTAATCCACTCCTCTCCAGACAGAACCGCGCTCAAATGCTCCGTAGGGAACGCGATTCCAGGAGCCACGTATGTGGTCGACTTCGGCTGGCTGACGACTGTCAACCTCACATCCACACCTCCGCGCCGAAGCGCTTGCGCCGCATCCAGCGTGGGCCCGAGGCCCTTTCGCAAACCGTCCCCGCCCACGAACAGGAGCCTCAAATCACCGGAGTCTGCAGCACGTGCGGCACGTGTAGCCGTCGGGGGGCCCAGTACAGCGCCGCGAAAAACAGTCATCTTATCGCAAAGCTCGCGATACCCGGCCTGCTCGAATCTCCGCGCGATGAACGCCCGCGCCGCCTCGCTGAGAGGCAGGATCGCACGGCACCTGTCGGTCGAGAGAAGTCTCAGCCCCACTTGGAGCTGCCAGGGCCTCGTACGACCCAGGTACCGAGGCAGCTCCATCTCCGCGGTCACGACGAAATTGCGGTTGACGGGGATCTGATTGAATGTGTGCAGGAGGTCAACGTTCGCACCCACCACAAGTGGCGTCTGCTCCATGAACGTCGACCCGTGCCGGTCGAGCATTCGCGGCCGCAGCTGGTAGAGCGCGACGTACCGGTGGTGTGAGCTCGGAATCATGTAGGAGACGCGCTCCATCCCGTACGAAGGCGAGAGAACGCCCACTGTAGCAACGCCCGCAACGCGCGGCCGCCGGAAGAGAGACCGGGGAGGTGGCTCGGCGGCTTCATAGGCCGCAACGAGCGGGCGGGTCGACTGAGTCACGCGCGCGACATCCTCTTAGCATCGCCTCTCATTACCCGCATTATGCACAGGTACGGCTCCGGTCCGGAATGCCTATTTGAGCCAGTGGAATCCTTTGGCCATGGCGCCCAGCAGGGCCACCCCGAATGCGATCATGGTGGTCACGATCCAAATGAATTTGGTGTCCAGCGAATTGCGGAGCTCGCGCAGATCGATGTGAAACATTCCCTGGTTCTCCTTCACGCCGCGTAATTCGCTCTCCATCCCTGCCATTCGAGTGTCGAGGCTCACGATCCTTCCGTCCACCTTCTCGACCTTCTGATCGAGCCGGTCCACCCTCTGATCGAGCCTGTCCACTCTTTCGCCGAGAAGGTCGACCTTTTCGTCGAGTCGAACCACTCTCTCGTCGAGCCGAACGACTTTTTCCTTGAGAATCGACACATCGGATTCGATTCGTGCGACTCGCGGCTCCAACTGAACCACACCGTCCTCCATACCCACCTCTGCCATTTGCGCTGACATGACCGCATTACAGCACGAGCCCCCTACCGGGAGAAGCGGGCGAATCTGTATAAATGAGGCAGTTATTCCGCGCTCGTTGATTCGAGCTGCTTGTCAATGTGACGATCTATCAGACGTATCTTGAGACGTCAGAAACAACGTCAGGTCTGCACAAGTCTACGCCGGCACGCGCCGCGGATCAGTAACGCCGCGTCGTATGCTGCAGGGACGCCTTCGCGCCAGCCGAGCTGCGTGGCCGCTCGATTTAACTCATTCAGATGCTCCCGGTCATCGGTGCGCTTGTGGTGCCGCGAATCGCCGCAAACGACGATGCCGCTCTGCAAGGCGAGAACTGGGAGGCCGGAGCGAAAATTTTGTGTTATGATCGTTATTTTATTGCAGGGTTATTACAGATCCGCGATTCTTGCGCAGTGGATAGCATCTTTGACGCCGATGTCGTCTCGCACCTCGTAGGTCAGCGTCTGGTCGCGGGAGGCATGGTGGCAAGGCAGGTACCGCTGAAGAAACGCAGTCAGCCGCCAAAAAACCCCGACGGCAAGATTGTATTTCTGAGCAAGAGACGACACGGGATCGTAGTCATCGTGTCACCGCCGCAGTTTCCTGATGTCGTAGCGGAAGAATGCCGGAAGGCAGCGCAGATGCGGTCTCGCCTTGGTGACCTGAGCACCCCGATCCTCGCGCCCCTGGATACCGGACATATCCTTGGCTCGGCTTTTGCGGTTCTACCATACCTCAGGCCCCTTTCACTGCGCCGTGCGGTGGGGCGGCTCGATGAGAGGTTGGTGAAGCATCATCTCCTTGACTGGCTGCTACAGGTCGCGAGGCGTCATAGCGCTCCAGCTGAGCTCTCCCGATATCGCACAGCGTTTCTCGTGCTGGCAGACGCTGTTACACCGGGCGGGCCGGCGGCTGCAATGCTTCGGATGGCCCAGGCGCATCTGATGTCGGGTCGGTTTGCGGCCCTATCCACGCCGATGCACGGCGACCTCTGGAAAGGAAACGTTCTGCACGGCACCCGGTCCGTCCCTTTCGCCATCGTGGATTGGGGCGGTTGCTCGATAGAGGGGTACCCGCTTTTCGACCTGATTCGGCTGGCGGAATCGTTTCACATCTCTCCCGCAGCGCTTCGCCGACAGCTGCTGCTCCATCGAGCCGCTCTCGGCTGTGAGATGGAGGACCTGCCGCTCTATCTCCTGGGTGCCCTGGGTCATTTCGCCGAACGGCTGGGAGAGATGCCTCTCGCCTGTTTCCAGGCCATGGCCGATCATACTGTGCTGTGCTTGTCGAGCGCCTTGGAGACGACCGGCTCATCCCGACTCGGGCGCCTCATCG
>JASHVV010000257.1 GCA_030044385.1 Gammaproteobacteria bacterium | reverse complement strand
CGAAGCAGCCAGATGACGGCCCGCGGAATGATGATCTGAGAAGGATCGTTCATCGGAAATTCGTTGACGCAGTGAGCTCCTGATCAACATAGCGTACAGAATGTAACTGCAGAGATGAAGCGTGTTGGACTGAAGAGACGTCCAACAAACTCGTCAGACATGACGTCTCGAGTGGCGTCGTCCACTGACGCTGCAGGTTCGGATCGAGGCTAAAGGACGGTCTCGTCAGACCAGAGCTTGTTCCAATTCTGCGATCAGGTCCTGCACATCCTCGATGCCGACCGACAGTCGGATGAGCCCGTCGCCGATGCCGAGCGAGGCTCGCGTCGCGGCGGGGAGGGACGCATGCGTCATGAGCCCGGGATGCTCGATGAGGCTCTCGACTCCACCCAGGCTCTCGGCCAGCGAGAAGAGATGGCAGCGCTCGAGCACGCGGCGCGTGTCGTCGAGCGATCCTTTGAGCACGGTGGTCACGATTCCGCCGAAGCCGCCCTTCATCTGCCGCCGCGCGAGCGCGTGCTGGGGATGGCTCGGCAAACCCGGGTAGTGCACCCGCTCCACTCTCGGGTGGCCTTCCAGGAACTGCGCGACAGCGAGCGCGCTGGCGCAATGCCGTTCCATGCGCAGCGCGAGCGTCTTGATGCCGCGCAGGGTCAGGAAGGAATCGAACGGGCCGGGGACGCCCCCGATCGCGTTCTGCAGATAGCCGAGCCGTTCCGCCAGCGGACTGCCGGAGCGCACCACGGCGGCGCCGCCGACGCAATCCGAGTGCCCGTTGAGATACTTCGTGGTCGAGTGCACGACAATGTCGAATCCGTACTCGAGCGGCCGCTGCACGAAAGGCGTGGCGAACGTGTTATCGCAAACGCTGATCAGCCCACGGGCGCGCGCGGTAGCGGCCACGGCCGCCAGGTCGACCAGCTGCAGCAAGGGGTTGCTGGGCGTCTCCACCCACACGAGGCGGGTATCGGGACGGATCGCAGCCGCCAGCGCTTCGGGCCGGGTCAGGTCGACGAACGACACCTGGTGTCCCGCGGAGCGCTTGCGCACGTTCTCGAGCAGCCGGTAACTGCCGCCGTAGAGATCGTGCATGGCGACGATATGCGAGCCGGCATCGAGCAGCTCGAGCACGGTGGCGCTGGCCGCCATGCCGCTCGCGAATGCGAACGCCGCGCCGCCGCCTTCCAGGTTGCAGAGCGCGGCCTGCAGCGCATCGCGCGTGGGATTGCGGGTGCGCGTGTAGTCATAGCCCTTGTGTACGCCCGGGCTCGACTGCACGTAGGTCGAGGTGGCGTAGATCGGCGGCATCACGGCGCCGGTCAGCGGATCGGGGCGCTGTCCCCCGTGAATGGCGCGGGTGGCGAAACGCAGTGACTTGTCGGTCATTCGGGGCCTCAGGTTCTGCGGCGCAGCCAGTTGAGCAGGTCGATGCGGGTGACCAGCCCCTGGAACTCGCCGTTGTGCATCACGATCGCCACCATGCCGCGCTTGAAGATCTCCATGAGCTGTTGCACGGAGGCGTCCACCGGCACGGTGACCAGGTTGCTCTCCATCGCAGCGGTAACCGGCTCGCTGAAGTGCCTGGGGTTCGCAAGCACCTCGAGCAGGATGTCCTCTTCATCGACGATGCCGACGATACGCCCGTTCTGCATCACGGGTACCTGCGAGACATCGTAAAGCTTCATGCGCCGGTACGCGGCCATGACGGGCTCCGTGGCGTTCACCGTCACAGCGGCATGCTCCCAGTGCCGGCGGGCGATGAGATCCCGGAGGTCGCCGAAGCGCTCGCGCTCCAGGAAGCCCTGGTCCAGCATCCAGTAGTCGTTGTAGACCTTGGACAGATACTTGTTGCCGCTGTCGCACGCAAAGGTGACGACGCGCTTCGGCGTCGTCTGCTCGCGGCAGTAGCGCAGGGCCGCGGCGACCAGCGTCCCCGTGGAGGTCCCCGCCATGATGCCCTCCTTCGCCAGCAGCTCGCGCGAGGTCCTGAACGATTCCGCATCGGTGATGGTATAGGCCGATCTGATCCGGCTGAGGTCGGCGACCGGCGGTACATAATCGCCGCCGATGCCTTCGACCAGCCAGCTGCCCTGCTCCTGCGGCATCTTGCCGGTCTTGACATACCCCGCCAGCACCGATCCCGCCGGATCGGCCAACACCACGTCGACGCTCGGGGCGACGCGCGCAAAGTACCGCGACAGACCGGTGAGAGTGCCGCCGGTTCCGACGCCGCAGACGACCGCATCGAGGTTGTGATCCATCTGCTCCCAGATCTCCGGCGCGGTGGTCTCCTCGTGCGCGCGCGGATTGGCGGGATTGCCGAACTGGTTGACGAGGAAAGAGTTGGGTGTCTCGAGCGCGAGACGCTCCGCCAGGTCGCGGTAGTATTCCGGGTGGCCCTTGGTGACGTCGGAGCGGGTGAGCACCACCTCCGCGCCCATGGCCTTCAGGTGGAAGATCTTCTCCTGGCTCATCTTGTCGGGAATGACGAGCAGCAGCCGATAGCCCTTCTG
>JASHVV010000028.1 GCA_030044385.1 Gammaproteobacteria bacterium | reverse complement strand
ACGATCCTGCGCGGCATGGGCGAGCTGCACCTGGAAGTGACGCTCGATCGCATGCGCACGGAATTCAACGTCGAAGGCATCATGGGCGAGCCGCAGGTCGCCTATCGCGAGACCATCACGCGCAAGATCGACGAGCAATACGTGCACAAGAAGCAGACCGGCGGCTCCGGCCAGTTCGCCGAGGTGTGGATCACGTTCGAGCCGCTGGAGCGCGGCAAGGGCTTCGAGTTCGTCGATGCAACCTCGGGCGGCTCCGTGCCGCGCGAGTACGTGCCGTCGGTGGAGAAGGGGCTCAAGATCCAGAAGGAAGACGGTGTGTTGGCGCACTTCCCGACGGTGGACTTCCGCGCCACGTTGACGGACGGCAGCTACCATGATGTCGACTCGAACGCGCTGACGTTCGAGATCGCTGCCAAGGCCTGCTTCCGCGAAGCCATGCGCAAGGCTTCCCCCATCCTGCTCGAGCCGGTCATGAAGGTCGAGACCGTGACGCCTGGCGACTATCTGGGCGATGTCATCGGCGATCTGAACCGCCGCCGCGGCATGATTCAGGATCAGCTCGAGCGCGGCGCCAACATCGCGGTCGTGGCCACCGTGCCGCTGTCGGAGATGTTCGGCTACATCGGCCAGCTGCGCTCGATGACCAGCGGCCGCGCCTCGTACACCATGGAATTCTCGCACTATGACCCGGTGCCGAAGAACGTGGCGGACGAAGTGATCGCCGAAGTCACCGAGATGAAGGCGGCCGCGAACGCCTGAGCGACGGCAGCTCCGCCCGCGGGAGCTCCGGTGCGACGGTCCTGCAACAGCGGTCGGAACTCCCGTTCCGACCGCTGCAGCGGCGCCGCCGTCAAAATTCCCTCCCTGTCGGCCGCTCCGCCGCGCAGCCCGCGGCTCCGCCGACTGCTCGCCTCCAGTTCTCGCCTGCGACCCTCCCCGGCTCTCGCCTCTAGCCCGGGCTCGGCACGCTTCGTGCTGAGCAGACGCCAAAGCCTTCCGTGAGAATCAACAGTTGCGAGGCCTCGTCATGAAAATCCTGGGTGCAAGAGTGGCCGGCATTGCGGCGCGTATCCGGACTGGAGTTGGTATGGGCGCGCTGGGCATCGCCGCCCTGGCGCTCGCGGCCTGCGGCGGGGGAGGCGGATCATCCTCGGGCAGCAGCGGGAGCTCGCCGTCGCCGACCCAGTACACGATCGGCGGCACCGTGACCGGGCTCACGGGGACGGGGCTCGTGCTGCAGGACAACGGCGGGAGCAATCTCGGCGTGTCGCAGAATGGCTCGTTCACCTTCAGCGCGATGGTGAGCTCCGGAGGCGCGTACAGCGTCACCGTGATGACGCAGCCGAGCGGACAGACGTGCACGGTGTCAGGTGGCAGCGGCACGGCGACCGCCAATGTGACCAGCGTCGCGGTGGCCTGCGCGGCCACGGGGGCGAACGTGACCATTGGCGGGACCGTCACCGGACTCACCGGCACGGGCCTCGTGCTGCAGGACAACGGCGGCAATAATCTCAGTGTCGCCAGCAACGGCGCGTTCACCTTCACGACGGCGCTCGCCAGCGGAACGGCCTACGCGGTCACCGTGAGCACCCAGCCGAGCTCGCCGAGCCAGAATTGCACGGTTGCGAACGGCACCGGCACCACGGGCAGCGCGAATGTCACGGCCGTGGCGGTCTCCTGCGGCTCCTCCGTCGGCAAGTTCGCGTACACCGCGGACTACGCGAACGGGCTGATCTATGCCTACACGATCAATGCGAGCACGGGCGCGCTGACGCAGGTGGCTACGTATCCGGACGGCACGAACCCGGCGGCGGTATCCCTGGCGCCCAATGGCCTCTTCGCCTTCTCCGCGAGCAACAGCGGGACCGAGGTTCACGCCTTCACGATCAATCAGACCACCGGAGCGCTCACCGAGGTGTCGGGAAGTCCTTACAGCACGGGGTTCGTCGTGGGCTCCGCATACCCCGATATCGGCGTCGCGCCCAACAGCGCGAACCTGTATCTCGCGAGCGCCGGGGACGGGGAAATGGCGGGCTTTTCCATCAACCAGACGACGGGCCAGCTCACCGCGCTGCCCGGCAGCCCTTATGCCGCCGGGGCGGATGCGGGCGGGATTCCGGCTTTCAGCCCGAACGGCACGGATGTCTACGTGGTGGATCAGAATCAGACTGCGGCGGGAGGCGTGTACGGCTTTTCCATCGACGCGACCACCGGCGCTCTGACGCCGATCAGCGGCAGCCCCTTCGCCGCGGGAGTCTATCCAGTCTGGATCAGCTTCACGCCGAAGGGCAACTTCGCCTATGTATCCAATAACGGCGGCACCACGAGCGGCGCCAACACGGTGTCGGCGTACTCGGTGAACGCTGCGACCGGCGCGCTCACTCCGCTGGCGACGCCGACCTACGCCATGAACGAGACGCCGCAGGATCTCACCATCGACTCCAGCGGCACGCATCTCTACGTGGCCATGGGCACGGGAGGCAGCGTCGGCGAGGTCGAGGGGTTCACGATCAACTCCGACGGATCGCTGACGGCGATCGCGGGCAGCCCGTGGCCGGTGGGGTTGGGCCCGATGTTCGTCGACATCGATCCCACGGGACAGTTCGCCTACGTCTCCAGCGCTCAGGGAACGGGCGTCTATGGATTCACGATCGATGCGACCACGGGGGCGTTCACCGCGATGGACGGCGGCACGCCATTCACGACCGGAAGCGAGCCGCAGTTCATCACGGTCGACGCGAGCGGCCATTTCGGCTACACGGCGGATGAGGCCAGCGGAACGATCACCGGATTCGCCATCAATCAGACCACGGGCGTACTGACGGCGGTCCCGGGAAGCCCTTATTCCCTACCCGACGGCAAGCCGTTCTTCGTCTCGATCTCCCCGGAGGCGCCCGGTATCCGCGACTGAGGCGCAGCGTCGACCGCAAGCAGGCCGATACGCGGCCCAGGGCCGGTCCCTAGACCGATCCCTGGGCCGCGAGTTCGAGAAAAGCGGGTGTACAAAGCACCGCCAGGGGACTTTGAGCCCATGTAATATTCGGGCCGCGCTCTGCCGGCAACGCCGCCGGCTCTCGAGGGGGTCCACGAGCCAATGTCACGTCGCTTCTCCGCCGCCAGGCGGTCGTCCCTGGCCTGCGCACTGGCTCTGCTGCCGCTGGCCGCGCATGCCGCCGCAAGCTATCCCATGGTCGCCGCGACGCGCGCCGCCAGCCCTGGCGATACGGCGTGGCTGCTCACCGCCAGCGCGCTCGTCCTCTCGATGACGCTTCCCGGGCTGGTCGCCTTCTACTCCGGCCTGGTGCGCAGCAAGAACGTCCTGTCCGTCGCCATGCAGTGCTTTTCCATCGCCTGCCTGGTGAGCCTGCTCTGGATCGCGGGCGGCTACGGACTGGCCTTCGGCAATGGCGGCGCATGGCAGGCGCTGATCGGCTCTCCGCGCGGCGTCATGGACCTCAGCCGCGATGCGATGCACGGCACCACGCCCGAGGCGGCGTTCGTCATGTTCCAGCTCACCTTCGCGATCATCACGCCGGCGCTGGTGGTCGGCGGCTTCGCGGAGCGGATGAAGTTCAGCGCCATGCTGTGGTTTTCGGGCCTGTGGCTCCTCGT
>JASHVV010000256.1 GCA_030044385.1 Gammaproteobacteria bacterium | reverse complement strand
GCGCCGGTCTTCGTCCCCGAGCCGCTCGAGAAGCTCGCAGAGGCCGAGCTGCGAGCGCACGCGCACGTCCGCCGGCGCAAAGCGCACGTCGCCGCGCCACAGCGCCGTCACGTCGTAAGAAGTCTCGATGCGCTTGCCCGCGGCAAGGGTCAGCTCCAGGGGAAGCCCGCGGCTCTCGAACGCAGAGTCACAGCCATCGAAGAGACGGCACTGCCAGGTGCGGCCAGCCGCCACGTCCACCCTCAGGATGACCCGGCCGGGCGCCCCTACGGCGAAGGCCGCCGGTAGCTGTCGGGTCAGGCGGATGAGGGATCTGTGCCATCCGCGACGCGAGATCACGCCATCGACCGCTATCGCGAAGAGCAACGCCAGCAGCCACGAGCCCGCGACGATGCCCGCCAGCGTGATCGCTATGCCAAGCAGCAGCGCGATGAGTGCCCCTGCGGCACCTACGAGCAGTAATACGATCGCGGTGCGCGTCGGCACCAGACGCGGCCACATGGTTGCTACATCCGCGGAGCGTTGACGCTCTCGACCACGGCATTGAGGAGATCGTTGACCTTGCGCCCCTCCAGCATCGCGTCCGGAGACAGTGCGATACGGTGCCGCAGCGCCGGAAGCGTCACTCGCTTGACGTCATCCGGGGTCACGAAGTCGCGCCCATCGGTGAGCGCTACGGCGCGCGCGCCCCGAATCAGCGCCAAGACCCCGCGTGGGCCGCTGCCGAGTACCAGACCCGCCCACTCGCGCGTCGCCCGCACTATGCGTGTGGCGTATTCCAGGACCTGCTGGTCGACGCGCTGTCGCGCGACGATCTGTTGCAGGCCGAGTACGAGGCGCTCGTTGAGCACCGGCTTGACGGCTGACAGCGGCAACTCGTCTCCGGTGCGGTTCAGGGTGGAGCGCACGACGATATCGAGCTCCTCCTCGAGGGAGGGATAGCCGATCTCTATCTTGAACAGGAAGCGGTCGAGTTGCGCCTCCGGTAGCGTGTAGGTGCCCTCGGACTCGATCGGGTTCTGGGTGGCGAGAACCATGAACGGCTTCGGCACGGGCAGCGTTTGCCCTTCGAGAGTGACCTGATATTCCTGCATCACTTCGAGCAATGCGCTCTGAGTCTTGGCGGGCGCGCGGTTGATCTCATCCGCGAGCAGCACATGGGTAAATATCGGACCACGCACGACTCGCAGCTGCTGCGTGCTGGGATCGAGCACGGCATGTCCGGTGACATCGGAAGGCATCATGTCGGGAGTGAACTGCACCCGTCCATAGTCGAGGGTCAGAGCCTTCGCCAGGGCGCGCACCAGCAGCGTCTTGCCGAGCCCGGGTACGCCTTCGATGAGCACGTGCCCCGAGGCGGCGAGCGCTACGACCACCTGCTCGACGGCCGCCGTTTGGCCGACGAGCGACTGTCCGATGGCCTCACGCAGCCGTCCGAGCAGTTCCGTAGCCCTCGCGATGGTGTTTGTTTCAGTTTCCATCCGTCGACCTTTTGTTGTTGCGGAGTATCTCGCGGCGCGCCGCCTCGATGAGCGCGATGGCGCTGCGCAGCTCATTGGTACGGCGCGCACCGGTGTAGTTGACGGCCGACGCCAGCGCGTCGGCGGGGAAGCCGGTCGCGCCTGCGAGCCGGCTGATGCGGTCTGCGCTCGACAGGCTCGCGAAGGCGCTGATGCGGCGCGGGGCGGCCGCGAAAAGGGCACGCACCGTGGCTGCATGCAAAGCCTGGCCATCGCCGACGCGCAGCAGAAACTGTCCAGTACCGCGGATCTGCTCGGCGAGGGAGCGGCGGGCCCTCTCGGGGGAGGCCATGGGCGGCCCGAACCGGGGCGCCGCGCGCCAAAGCGCGAGGGCTAGCGCCCCGAGCAACAGCACGACTACCGGGGCGCCGAACCGCCAGGCGAGGGCGAGAAGCGACACATGACCTTGATCCGAGAGGAAATAGAACTCATCGCCCGTGTGAAGCTGTGTGGCGGCTACGAAAAGCGCGGCATCAGTGCCCCTGAGGAACTGAAAATAGGTGATCGGGTCGCCGTTGACGACCGTGACGCTGCCTCGTCCGACCCTGATGCGCAGCGCCTGTGAGCCATATGCGTCGGACACCTGCCAGACCGGCACACGCGTGCTCGCGAGGAAATTGTCGCCATAGAGCCCACAGATCTCGTAGCGTACGGGCGTCCCGGTTGCAGGCGATGGGGCGCCGCCTTCCTCTTCATCGCGGCATCCACCCGGTTTCCATTTGACGTTCTGCCCCTTCCCGGTCTTGAGAGTGATGCCGCTCCAGTCGGAGAAGACCTCGTCGTGGATCAGAGAACCCCACTCGACCACCAGCGTGCCGCCTGACTCCACCCAGTGCTCCAACTGCATACGCTCAGCGCTGCTGCGGTCCCAATCCCAATACCCTGTGACGACCACGGTATGTTCAGGCGGCAGCCTCCAGAGCCGTTCGTAGGAAGCATGCGCGCCGAGCTTCTGGACCAGACGCTCGGCAGCATAAAAGGGGTCGGTGAGCGCCGCGCCGCGTGGACTGCGGGGTACAACCTGATCGACCCAGTAGGTATGGGTCGCAACCCAGTAGACGAATGCTCCAAGGGCCGCCAGCACGACGACACGCAGCAGGATTCGCAGGCTCACGCCGGGCCACTCCGCTCCGGGGGCATTCGCGCAGGTAGCGCGCCCGCGAATTCGTCGCACAGAGCGAAGACCGCCTCCGCGGGCGGCT
>JASHVV010000255.1 GCA_030044385.1 Gammaproteobacteria bacterium | reverse complement strand
AGCCGCCGGTTCGCCGATGCGCTGCAGCTGTTCGCCATGGCGGCGAGTCTCGGCTCCACGGAGTCGCTGGTGGTCACCGCGCAGATGATGGGCGGACGCGATCTGACGGCCGATCAGCAGGCGGTCTCGGCGGTCACCGAGGGGACGGTGCGCCTGTCGATCGGGCTCGAGGACATCGACGACCTGCTGGCGGACGTGACTCAGGCGCTCGGCGCCTGAAGAGAGTCAGAGCCCCGCGCTCGCGACGCGCACGCGGTGTGGATGGTAGGGCAGGACCTCGAGCACCTCTCCGTCCAGCAGCCGCCGCTGCACCTGCCGCCAGAATCTCGCCGTGAACACTTCGCCGTGCGTATGGAGGAGCGCCGCGCGTTGCGCCGCCTCGAAGGCGAGGAAATGGACGAGAGTCTCCGGAAAGACATCGTGCTCGCCGACGTAGAACCACGGCTCGCCGCGCATCTCGTCCTCGGGAGTGGCGGGCGGCGGCAGCTCGCGGAAGCGGCAATCGGTCACCAGGCAGAGCTCGTCGTAGTCGTAGAAGATCACGCGGCCGTTGCGGGTGACGCCGAAATTCTTCAGCAGCAGGTCGCCCGGGAAGATGTTGGTATGAGCGAGATCGCGGATGCATTGACCGTAGTCGAGCGCCGCCTGCTCGGCGGCGGCCGGGGAGGCGGCGCGCAGGTAGAGGTTGAGCGGCGTCATCCGCCGCTCGATGTACATGTGATCGAAGATAAGGTGCTCGCCAGCCTCGCGCACCGTGAGTGACGCTTCGGCGCGCAGCTCCGCGAGCAGCTCCGGAGCGAAGAGCGCCTGCGGGAAGCGCAGCCGCCGGAATTCCTGCGCATCGACCAGCCGGCCGGCGCGGTCGTGGCGGAACACGAGCCGGTACTTCTCCATGACCTCCTCGCGCAGCACACTCTTCGGGTAGGGAAAGCGGTCGCGGATCACCTTGAAGACCACATCGAAGGAGGGCAGGGTGAAGCACACCATGACCAGGCCCCGCTCCCCCGGCGCCTGCACGAAGCGGTCCGGCGTGTCCGCGAGATGCCGCATGATCTCGCGGTAGCGCTCCGTCTTGCCCTGCCGGGCGCGCCCGAGCACGGTGAAGAGCTCGCTCACCGGCTTGCGCGGCAGCAGAGACTTGAGAAAGACCACGGCCTCCGCCACGTGCTCGAGGTCCGCGTGGAAGTACGAGCGGGAGAAGCTGAAGACGATGCTGACATCGCTCTGCGCCAGCATCACCGCATCGACCAGCATGCCGCCGTCGGAGTTCTTGAGGGCGATGACGAGCGGCACGAGGAAGTCGCGCCCGATCAGCCGCCCGACGATGTACGCGCGGGATATCTGGTAGAACACGGGGCGGATGACTTCGACCCGCTGCACGGCCCTGTGCTCGCCGCGGGCCGCCAGATGCGCCGTGACCTCGCCGGTCACGTGGCGGATGCTGTGGTCGAGGTCCTTCCACGGCGTGTGGAAGCGCACGTCCCCGAGCACATCCTCGAACAGAAGAGCCAGCGACCCGTGGTTGACGTAGGTGTTGGTGGTGACCGTGGAGGCCACGTGCGCGAGCGGATCGAGGTCCGTGGCGACGAACTCGATGTCCGGGTCCACGCCCACCGTGCCGAAGAGCTGCCGGCTGATGGAGCTGAAGAAGGTCTTGGTGAACTCCGCGTCCGGCAGGCCCACGACCCGCTCGGCGAAGTCGGCGCGAATCCGTGTCCAGACGGGTCGATCCTCCGCCCGCGGGCCCAGCATCTCCCTGAGCTCCGCCACGGTGCGGGCGACGAAGCGGTCGTAGAGCTCCATGCGCTCGACCGCATCGCGCTGGCTGCCTTTCCAGTCGCGGCTGTCGAAGCGCGCGGGCGCGCGGCGGGTGACGGCCCGGAACTCCGCGTTGTAATCGGCGAAGGCGCCGGCGATCCGGCGGGCGGCGAGCCGGGCGATGTGCGTCCCGAAGGGCGGGGCCTGCTGCGCTCGCGGGTCAGTCAAAGTCCGTCGGCAGCTCCGGATGGAGGTGGTGTTGGTGGAGCCGCTCGATCTGCGAGGCGAGCACGCGGCCGGTCGAGAGCTCGGGCAGCGCGTGCACGTCGAAGAACTGCACGGCGTCGGTCTCGCTGCTCACGGCGGGGGCGCCGCCGGTGCGCTCGCAGAGGAAGAAGAGCTTGTAGATGTGGTGGATGCCGGGGGGATGGGGGTGGCGGAGCTTGTCGACCAGCGCGGCGAGCTTCACGGCGCGGGCGCGGTAGCCGGATTCCTCGAGGATCTCGCGGGCCACGGCGCCGGAGGGGGAGTCGTTGACGTCCACCCAGCCGCCGGGGAGGGTCCATTTGCCGTCGGAGCGCTCGCGGACTAGCAGCACGCGGCCGTGCTCGAAGATGCCGCCGCGGACGTCTACCTTGGGGGTGGCGTAGCCTTCCTCGGCCTGCCAGAAGGCTTTGGCCTGGGATACGGGGATGTCGAGCTCGGTGGCGAGGATGGAGGCGACCAGGTCGGTGAGTTGGGTGTAGCGCTCGCGGTCGAAGTCGTCGTGGGTGAAGGCCAGGCCGCTTTGGGCTATGGCTTGCACTTTGCGGGCCCAATCCAAGATCGTTGTCACTGGGTTCGGCTCCGCGGCGCCTCGGCTGAAAGGCATTTTCCGGGAACGCCGTGAATACTTCCCTGTAGGCTGCCGCAAAAACATCCTGTTTTTGAGGCTCCCGAAAAATGCCTTTCAGCCGAGGCGCCGCTCATTCGAGTCCGGAGCTGTTACATGTTGCGGATCAGGGCGTCGCCGAAGGCGGAGGTCGCGACTTCGGTGGCGCCTTCCATCAGGCGGGCGAAGTCGTAGGTCACGGTCTTCTGGGCGATGGTCCTGTCCATGGCGTGGATGATGGCGTCGGCGGCTTCGGTCCAGCCGAGGTAGCGGAACATCATCTCGCCGGAGAGGATGACCGAGCCGGGGTTGACCTTGTCGAGGTTGGCGTACTTGGGGGCGGTGCCGTGGGTGGCCTCGAAGACGGCGTGGCCGGTCAGGTAGTTGATGTTGCCGCCGGGGGCGATGCCGATGCCGCCGACCTGGGCGGCCAGCGCGTCGGAGAGGTAATCGCCGTTGAGATTCAGGGTCGCGATGACGTCGAATTCGTCGGGGCGGGTCAGGACCTGCTGCAGGGTGATGTCGGCGATGGCGTCCTTGACGATGATCTTGCCGGCACGCTTGGCGTCGTCCATCTCGGCGTTGGCGGCTTTTTCGCCGGAGGCGGCTTTGGTGCGCTCCCACTGTTCCCAGGTGTAGGTGGCGGCGGGGAATTCGCGCTCGGCGAGCTGGTAGCCCCAGTTGCGGAAGGCGCCTTCGGTGAACTTCTGGATGTTGCCTTTGTGGACCAGGGTGAGGCTGCGGCGCCTGTTGGTGATGGCGTACTCGATGGCGGAGCGGATCAGCCGCTCCGAGCCGTCCTTCGATACGGGCTTGATGCCGATGCCGGAGCTCGCCGGAAAGCGGATCTTGCCGTAGGCCTTGGGGAAGTGCTGCTGGAAGAGCTCGAGGAACCTGCGGCTCTCCTCGGTGCCGGCCTCGAACTCGATGCCGGCGTAGATGTCCTCGGTGTTCTCGCGGAAGATGACCATGTCCACCTTCTCGGGGTGCTTCACCGGGGAGGGCACTCCCTTGAACCAGCGCACGGGGCGCAGGCAGACATAGAGGTCGAGAAGCTGGCGCAGCGCCACGTTGAGCGAGCGGATGCCGCCGCCCACCGGGGTGGTGAGCGGACCCTTGATCGAGACCAGGTAGTCGCGGCAGGCGGCCACGGTCTCGTCGGGAAGCCAGCTCCCGAACTGGCGGTTCGACTTCTCGCCCGCGAACACTTCCATCCAGTGGATCCTGCGGCGGCCGCCGTAAGCCTTCTGCACCGCGGCGTCCATGACGCGCACGCTTGCACGCCAGATGTCCGCGCCGGTACCGTCGCCCTCGATGAAGGGGATGATCGGGTTATCGGGGACGACGAGCTTGCTATCGCGCAGGGTGATCTTGGCTCCCTGGGCGGGGGGAGTGAGCTTCAGGGACGCGGCCGTGGACATTACGTGGGCTCCTGGGGAATTTCGACTGACCGCGCGGCGTGTGGACGCCGCGGCCGGGCGCAGCATGCTAGCATCCGTCAATGTATAACGCGACCGATGGGGGCTCCGGGCAGGCGGCGGCCAAGCCATCCTTGCTGCGCAGGCTCCTCGCAGTGCGTCCGGTGCAGCCGCGGGAGCTCGCCGGCGCGGATCGCCTCAAGCAGACTCTGGGCGCCTGGTCGCTCATGTCGATCGGCATCGGGGCGACCATCGGCACGGGTGTCTTCGTGCTCACCGGCACGGTGGCGGCCAACCAGTCGGGACCCGCCATCACGCTGTCGCTGCTCATCGCCGCCTTCGGCAGCACGCTGGCGGCGCTCTGCTATGCGGAGTTCGCGGCCTTCCTGCCGGTGCCGGGCAGCGCCTACAGTTATACGTACGCCACCCTCGGCGAGGCGATCGCCTGGTTCATCGGCTGGAACCTGCTGCTCGAGTACGGCATATCGGCCTCCGCGGTCGCGGTGAGCTGGTCGGCCTATGTGGTGAACCTGCTCGCCGAGTGGCACATCCATCTGCCGGCGATCTGGGTGAACGCGCCGCTGCAGGAGAGCGCGACCGGGCACCTGGTCGCGACCGGCGCCATCATCAATGTGCCGGCGATGCTCATCATCGCGGCGATGAGCTGGCTCTGCTACGTCGG
>JASHVV010000254.1 GCA_030044385.1 Gammaproteobacteria bacterium | reverse complement strand
TGCATGCGGGCGAACATCTCCGCAAGATGGACGTGCCCGGCCGCGCGCTCGCTGGCGATGGCCTGCTGCCGGGTCATGCCGGGCGCGAGGTGCATACCCACGGCGCCCGAGAAGATGATGTCGGTGGCGCGTCCGATGAGAATCGGCCCGATCACCGACAGGGTCACGCTCGCCGCCGACAACACCACGACGCACATCAGGCGCAGGCGTTGCGGCTGCAGGCGGGCCAGCAGGCGGCGCGTCGACGGCCAGAACCGCGCTGCCTTCTCCGTGGGTGTGCCGAGACTCATCCAGGGCGGGCCGCCGGCCGCCGGCCTCCCGGCAGGCACCCGCCGGCGGGGCGTGTCGTTCATGCCGCTTCCTCCGCGGTGAGCTGGGAAGCGACGATCTCCGCGTAGGTTGGACAGGTGTCGAGCAGCTCGCGATGACGGCCGAGGCCGACTATGCCGCCGCCTTCGAGCACCGCTATCTGGTCCGCGTTCCTGATGCTCGAGACACGCTGCGTGACGATGAGGACCGCCGACTCGCGAGTGACCGGGCGCAGCGCGGCGCGCAGCCGCGCCTCGGTCCCGAGATCGAGCGCGGAGAACGAGTCGTCGAACAGGTAGATCCGCGGCTTGCGCAGCAAGGCCCGCGCGATGGCGAGTCGCTGCCGCTGACCGCCGGAGATATTCGTGCCGCCCTGCGCGATGGGAGCCGCCAGGCCGCCCGACAGCTCCTCCACGAACTCGCGCGCCTGGGCCACTTCGAGCGCCTTCCAGAGGTCTTCGTCGGCGGCGTCCGGATCGCCGAAGCGCAGGTTGCTCGCCACGGTGCCCGAGAAAAGATAGGGCCGCTGCGGGACGAGTCCGATGCGGCTGCACAGCCAATCGGAGTCGAGCCTGCGCACATCGACGCCGTCGACCAGAACGGCGCCCGCGGTGGGATCGAGCAATCTCGGAATGAGCGACAGGAGGGTGGTCTTGCCGGCGCCGGTGCTGCCGATCACGGCCAGCGTCTGGCCCGCCGCGACGCCCAGCGAGATGGCGCGCAGCACCGGATCGGCGGCCCCCGGGTAGGTGAAGGTCACGGCCCGCAGCTCCACCTGGGCGTGCGCGGCGGCGGCCTTCACCGGATTGCGCGGTGGCGCCACGGAGGATTCCGTGCCGAGAACGTCCCCGATGCGCTCGGCGGAAACGGCCGCGCGCGGCAACATCATCAGCATGAAGGTCGCCATCATCACGGCCAACAGGATCTGCGCGAGGTAGACGAGGAACGCCGTGACGTCGCCGATCTGTGTCTGGCCCGCACTGATGCGCACGGCGCCAACCCACAGGACCGCCGCGCTCGAGGCGTTGAGTATCAGGACGATGGACGGCAGCAGGAGCGCGAGCAGGCGGCCCGCCCGCAATGCCGTGTCGGTCAGGTCGGCATTCGCGGCGGCGAACCGCCGGGTCTCTTCCGGCTCCCGCACGAACGCGCGCACGACACGGATGCCGGCGATCTGCTCGCGCAGGATGCGGTTGACGCCGTCGACGAAGGTCTGCATCCGGCGGAAGAGGGGCACCATCCGCCACGCCACGGCACCGACGACGATCGCGAGGACAGGAACGCAGATTCCCAACAGCCAGGAGAGGCCCGGGTCCTCGCGCACGGCCATGATGATGGCCCCGATCCCCATGATGGGCGCGCCGATCATGGTGCTGCCGCTGACGGCCACCAGCATCTGCACCTGCTGCACGTCGTTGGTGTTCCTCGTGATCAGGGAGGGAGCGCCGAACCTCGCCAGCTCCCGTTCCGAAAACCCGAGGACGCGCCTGAACACCGCGGACCGCAGATCGCGGCCGAAGCTCATCGCCATGCGCGCGGCGTAATACGCCCCCACCACCGAGCAGGCGATCTGCCCCAGGGTCATGAGCAGCATCCACCCGCCGGTCCTGAGGATGTAGGCCGTATCGCCTTTCACGATGCCGTAGTCGATGACGTTGGCATTGAGGGTCGGCAGATACAACGAGGCGATCGTGCCGAGAAGCTGCAACACGATGACGGCCAGCAGCCAGCGTGCATAGGGCTGCAAGTACGTGCGAAGCAGACGCGTCATGCTCACGTTTAGTGCCGCTGACGCTTGCGCTGCAACGCGGAGGGCGCGCGCGCCATCATGTGAGCGCGCGGGATCGAGCGACCTAGCTGCGGGCGCCGCGCTCGAGTCTGGCGGCGATCTCGGCCACGTGCCGCCCCTGGTAGCGCGCGCCTTCGAGCTCGTTCTCGCTCGGCTGCCGTGAGCCGTCGGCCTTGGCGAGGGTCGTTGCGCCGTAGGGTGTGCCGCCCGAGATCTCGTCCATGCGCGCCAAGCCGGCGAAGGCGTAGGGCAGCCCCACGATGATCATGCCCTGATGCAGGAGCGTGCTGTGAAAGCTGGTGATGGTCGTCTCCTGCCCGCCATGTTGAGTGGCGGTCGAAGCGAACACACTGCCGACCTTGCCGACCAGGGCGCCCTGCGCCCACAGGCCGCCGGTCTGATCGAGGAAGTTGCGCATCTGCGCCGCCATGTTGCCGAAGCGCGTCGGCGTGCCGAAGATGATCGCGTCGTAGTGGGCCAGCTCATCGACGCTGGCGACCGGCGCCTTCTGGTCGAGTTTCATGCCGGCCTTGCGGGCGGCCTCCTCAGGCACGAGCTCCGGTACCCGCTTGACGGTGACTTCCGCTCCGGGGACGGAACGGACACCCTGCGCGACGGCCTCCGCCATCTTCTCGACGTGGCCATAGGCCGAATAGTAGAGCACGAGGACTTTTGCCATGGAGCGAGCCTCGCAGAGATTGCGGGCCGTGTAAACGGCCACGCCCGGAGAGGGTTCCCCCACCCTCTCAGGTGTGCGCGTCGAGGAAGGCGTGCAGCTGCGATCTGCTGAGACTGCCGACGTGCGTCGCGATCGGGTGGCCGTCCTTGAAGATCATGAGCGTTGGAATGCCGCGCACGGCATAGCGCGTGGGCGTGGCGGGATTCTCATCCACGTTCAGCTTGGCGATGGTCAGGCGGTCGGCGTACTCGGCGGCGGACTCCTCGACGAGGGGGCCGATCATGCGGCAGGGACCGCACCACTCGGCCCAGTAGTCCACGAGCACGGGCTTGCTCGATCCGAGGACCTCGGTCTGGAAGCTCTGGTCGGTCACGGTCTTGGCGGCGGCTGGGCTCATCGGCGGAGCGCTCCACGGTGGGTCTGGAGAAGCTAAGGTATTATTCGCCTCGATAGGAATAAAGCGTACTATTCTGAACTCATTATTCACTATCGTGAACAATAAATGGACAAGCTGCAGGCCATGGCGCTGTTCGTCCGCGTGGTGGAGACCGGCGGGATTGCCCGCGCGGCCGAGAGCCTGCGCATCCCCAAGGCGACGGCGACCACCCTGATTCAGAAGCTGGAGGCCTCCCTCGGGGCGAAGCTGCTGAGCCGCACCACTCGGCGGGTCACCGTGACACCCGACGGCGCCGCCTACTACACGCGCGCAGCCGCCATCCTGGCGGAGGTCCGCGAGGCCGAGGAGGCGCTCTCCCAGCACTCCACGGCGCCGCACGGCCGGGTGCGCGTCGACGCGCCGACACTGATCGCCCGCTCGGTGATCGTGCCCGCCCTGCCGGGCTTCTTCGCCCGCTACCCTGACATCGAGCTGGCGCTGGCCTGCAACGAGCGGCATTTCGACCTGGTCGCGGAAGGAATCGACTGCGCGCTGTGGATCGGCGAGGCGGGCGATCCCAACCTGGTGGCGCGCCGGGTCGGATTTCTCTACTTCGCCACCTGCGCGGCGCCCGCCTACATCGCGGCCCACGGACTGCCGACTCACCCGCGGGAGCTGGCGCGGCACCGCTGCATCAACCGCTTCTCGCCGACCACGGGGGAGACCGTGGAGTGGGTCTTCTCCCGGGACGGCGAGCGCGTGCAGGCGGTGTTTCCCGGGAACCTGGCGCTCGAGGACGAGAACAGCTACGTGGGCGCCGCCGAAGCCGGGCTCGGTGTCGCGCAGATGCCGGCCTTCGTGGTCAAGGAAGCCATGGAGCGCGGCGCGCTCGATCTGGTGCTCGCCGACTGGCT
>JASHVV010000253.1 GCA_030044385.1 Gammaproteobacteria bacterium | reverse complement strand
GCGGGGGCCGCGCTGGTTCGCTCAGCCGGCGGCGGTGCGGACGACTTCGGCGAGCTCGGTGGCCGCGGCCCGGGTCGCGCCCTCGTCCCGGCCTTCGACCATCACCCGGATGACGGGCTCGGTGCCGGAGGGGCGCAGGACCACTCTGCCCTCGCCGTTCATGCGCGCTTCGATGCGCTGCACGGCCTCGCGCACGGCCGGAACCTCGGCCGGGTTGAAGCGGGCGGCGACCTTCACGTTGAGGAGCACCTGGGGGAATCTGCGCATGCCTGAGGCGAGCTCGGCGAGCGAGCGGCCGGTCTGCTTCATGACGGCGAGCACTTGCAGGGCGCTGACGATGCCGTCCCCGGTGGTCGTCTTGTCGAGGCAGATGATGTGGCCGGAGGTCTCGCCGCCCAGGATGCCGCCCGTGTCGCGCAGGAGGCCGAGCACATAGCGGTCGCCGACGGGCGCGCGCCTGAATTCGATGCCGCTCTCGCGAAATGCCACCTCGAGCCCGAGGTTGCTCATCACGGTGCCGACCACCGGTCCGCGCAGGGAGCCGTTGCCCTTGCGGGCCTGGGCGATGATGTAGAGAAGCTGATCGCCGTCGAGGATGCGGCCGAGATGGTCGACCATGATGAGCCGGTCGCCGTCCCCGTCGAGCGCCAGGCCCACGTGGGCGCGCACGCCGGGCACCGTGAGCTGCAGCAGCTCGGGGGCGGTGGAGCCGCAGCCGTCGTTGATGTTGCGGCCATTGGGCGAGCAGCCGATCGGGACGATCTCGGCGCCGAGGTCGGCGAGCACGCGCGGACCGACCTTGTAGGCGGCGCCGTTGGCGCAGTCGACGACGATCTTCAGTCCGGTGAGATCGACGCCGCTGGGCAGCGTGGAGGCGCAGAACTCCTGGTACTGCGTCCGCGAGCGATCGACGCGCGTCGCTTTGCCCAGGCCGCGGGAGGCGCGGGTGACGACGGGCTTCGCGAGCTCGGCTTCGATGCGCTCCTCCAGCTCGTCCGACAGCTTCGCGCCGCTGCGGTCGAAGAACTTGATGCCGTTGTCGTCGTAAGGATTGTGCGACGCGCTGATGACGATGCCGAAATCACAGTTGAAATGCCGCGTCATGTACGCGATACCGGGCGTCGGCAGCGGCCCGATCAGCATCACGTTGACGCCGGAGGCGACGAAGCCGGCCTCGAGCGCGGACTCGAACATGTAGCCGGAGAGGCGCGTGTCCTTGCCGATGAGGACGGTGCCGCCCTCCGGCACCAGCACCCTGGCCGCCGCGCTCGCCAGGTGCAGCGCGAAATCCACGGTCATGGGGTGCTCGCCCACCCGGCCCCTCACGCCGTCGGTGCCAAAGTAATTTCGCGTCAAAGAGCGACCCTCGTGTGTCTGGTGTCAGCCGCTTCGTACCGCGGACACGACCTTCAAGGCGTCTACGGTTGCGGCAACGTCGTGCACGCGAAGGATACTCGCGCCGTTGAGCGCCGCAATCACTGCGACGGCGACGCTGCCGCAGAGCCGGTCTTCCGGCGGCCGTCCGGTGAGAGTCCCCACCATCGATTTGCGCGACAGGCCCGCCAGGATGGGCAAGCCGTCCACGCGCAGCTCATCCAGGTGCCGCAGCAGCTCGAGATTGTGCTGCAGCGTCTTGCCGAAGCCGAACCCCGGATCGAGCACGATGCGCTCCGCGGGCAGGCCGGCCGTGAGGCAAGCCTCGAGCCGGTCCTCGAAGAACAGCCGCACCTCGGTCACCACGTCCTCGTACTCGTAGCGGGGCGATTCCTGCATCGTGCGCGGCTCGCCGAGCATGTGCATCAGGCAGACCGCGCAGCCCGACAGCACCGCGGCCTCCAGCGCGCCCGGCTCGCGCAGCGCGCGCACGTCGTTGATCATCGACGCCCCCGCCGCCGCCGCCGCATGCATCACCTCAGGCTTGCTGGTATCGACCGACAGAACGGCCCGGGTGCGCGACCGCAGGCGCGCGATCACAGGAATGACCCGGCGCAGCTCCTCATCCAGCCCCACCCGCTCCGCGCCCGGCCGCGTCGACTCCCCCCCGATGTCGATGATGGCCGCCCCCTCCTCCGCCATCTGCACTCCCCGCTCGACGGCATCATCCAGCCGCACGAACCGCCCACCGTCCGAAAAGGAGTCCGGAGTGACATTCAGCACTCCCATCACGACCGGCTGCTCGACCCCGAGCACCCCTCCCCTGTAATGCACCACCGAATGTAATCTAGCCACGCCCGTTCCCGTCACAGTAGCGAGGGCACGGGCGCGAAGGCATTTCCCGGGGGCGTGAAAAACAGGGATGTTTTTCCCGCAGCCTACAAGGGTTCGCCGCATGCGGCGAACGCCCGGCCGGGACTGGCCGGGCCGGGTGCCCCTGCCGCCATGGAGGGCCATTGCGACGAACCTAGCCCCGGGAAATGCCTTCGCGCCCGCGCCCTCGCGGGCACCGAATGCAAAGCTCTTCAGTGCTGCCCCGCAGGCGGCCCGATGGCAGTACCGCCCGCCCCCGGAGCCGGCGCCGCACTCCCCTCCGCAGGCGCCCGCGGCGGCCGATTGGACAGCGAATCGTCCCACCCCGCCGGCGGCTTCGGCGGCCGCCCCGCCATGATGTCCTTCAGCTGCTCCTCATCGATGGTCTCATACTTCATGAGCGCATCCGCCATGCTGTGCAGCCTCTCCAGCGAGCTCGTCAATATCTGCCGCGCCCGCTGATAGTTGCTCTCGATGACGCTGCGCACCTCCTCATCGATGGCGTGCGCCGTGACATCCGACACCTGCTTGTGCTGCGTCACGCTGCGCCCGAGGAACACCTCGCCGGTCTCCTCCGAGTACGTGAGCGGCCCGAGCTTGTCCGACAGGCCCCACTTCGTGACCATGTTGCGCGCCAGCTCCGTCGCGCGCTCGATGTCGTTGGAGGCGCCCGTCGTCACCGACTCCGGCCCGAAGATCAGCTCCTCGGCAATGCGCCCGCCGAAGAGCGTCGCAATCGCGCTCTCCAGCCGCCGCTTCGACATGCTGTAGCGGTCCTGCTCCGGCAGGAACTGCGTCACTCCGAGCGCCCGGCCGCGCGGAATGATCGTCACCTTGTAGACCGGGTCGTGCTCCGGCACGGTCATGCCGACGATCGCGTGGCCGGACTCGTGATAAGCCGTCATGCGCTTCTCGTCCTCGGTCATGACCATCGAGCGCCGCTCCGCGCCCATCATGATCTTGTCCTTGGCGCGCTCGAACTCCTCCATCCCGACGATGCGCCGGTTGGCGCGCGCCGCGAACAGCGCCGCCTCGTTGACCAGGTTGGCGAGATCCGCGCCCGAGAAGCCGGGCGTCCCGCGCGCGATGAGCGCCGGCTTGACGTCATCGGCGAGCGGCACGCGCCGCATGTGCACGCGCAGGATCTGCTCCCGCCCGCGCACGTCCGGCAACGGCACCACGACCTGGCGGTCGAAGCGGCCCGGCCGCAGCAGCGCCGGATCGAGCACGTCCGGGCGGTTGGTGGCCGCGATGACGATGATGCCCTCGTTGCCCTCGAACCCGTCCATCTCCACGAGCAGCTGGTTCAGCGTCTGCTCGCGCTCGTCGTGACCGCCGCCGAGACCGGCGCCGCGGTGCCGGCCGACCGCGTCGATCTCGTCGATGAAGATGATGCACGGGGCGTGCTTCTTCGCCTGCTCGAACATGTCGCGCACGCGCGAGGCGCCCACGCCGACGAACATCTCGACGAAGTCGGAGCCGGAGATGGTGAAGAAGGGAACCTTGGCCTCGCCCGCGATGGCGCGCGCGAGCAGCGTCTTGCCCGTGCCCGGCGAGCCCACCATGAGCACGCCCTTCGGGATCTTGCCGCCGAGCTTCTGGAACTTGCCCGGATCCTTGAGGAAATCGACGATCTCCGAGACTTCCTGCTTGGCCTCGTCGACGCCGGCCACGTCGGCGAACGTGACGTTCACCTGGTCCTCACCCAGCAGGCGTGCGCGGCTCTTGCCGAAGGACATGGCCCCCCGGCCGCCCGAGGCGCCCTGCATCTGCCGCAACATGTACACGAAGAGCAGGATCAGGACTATGACCGGCGCCATCTGCAGCAGCAGCTGCGACAGGAAGCTCGGCTCCTTCGGCGGCTCGCCCTTCATGTGGACGTCGTTGTTCTCCAGGGTGCCGATGAGCGCCGTGTAGTCGGTCTCGGGGTTATAGGTCTTGAACTGCGTGTGGTCCTTCATCACGCCGTAGAGCATGTCTCCCTGGAAAGTGACGCTGTCGACCTGGTGCGCCTTCACGTCGTTCAGGAAGGTGGAGTAGTCGAGCTCTTCCTGCTGGGTCACGCTCGGCATGTAGCGGCTGAAGACCAGCAGCAGCACGAAGACGATCACCACCCACAGAAGGATGTTCTTGGTCAAATCGTTCATCTTCATTCGAGCACGCTACACCAAGCGAAAATCCTTGGCCAGCAGATACATTTCAGGGCTGCGGGAACGTGAAGCCGTCGGCTTGACCAGCTTCACCTTGGCGAAATGGCCGCGGGCGTCCCGCACCAGCTCCTGAAAGCCTGCCCCTTGGAAGACCTTGATCAGGGCGTCGCCCCCGCCCTTCAAGACCCGCGCCGCCATATCGAGCGCCAGCTCCGCGAGATACATCGACCGGGGCTGATCGACGACGTCGATGCCGCTCAACGAAGGGGCCATGTCCGAGAGCACCAGGTCCACCTGCCGCTGCGGCAGCGCGGCCAGGATTCGGTTAAAAACCTCCTCCTCCCGGAAGTCGCCCTGGACGAATTCGACCCCCGCGAGCGGCTCCATGGGCAGGATGTCCGTCGCCACCACCCGCCCGCCGCGGCCCAGCCGCCGCCGCGCATACTGGCTCCAGGCCCCCGGCGCGGCCCCCAGGTCCAGGCAGATCGTCCCCGGCCCGAGCAGCTTCTCGCGCCGATCCACCTCTTCCAGCTTGAATACGGCGCGCGAGCGCCAGCCCTCCGCGTGCGCCCGCTGCACGAACGGATCGGTGAAATGCTCGTTGAGCCAGCGAGCGCTGCTTTTGGAACGCTTGGCCATGCCCGCCTAACGTAGAATGGTTCGGATGTCGCCTCAGATCACGCTATCGGACCGCCAGCGCCGCCATCTTCGCGGCCTCGCTCACGAGCTGCAGCCGATCGTTCGGCTGGGATCGGCCGGACTGACGGACGCGGTCGCCCGCGAGACCGACCGCGCGCTCACGGACCACGAGCTGGTCAAGGTCAAGGCGCCCGGCGGCGACCGGGAGGCCAGGGACGCCGCCTTCGAGGAGCTGGCCCGGCGCACCGGCAGCTCGCTCGTGCATCGGATCGGCAACGTCGCCGTTCTCTACCGCCCGCGACCCGATCTGCCGCGGATCGTGATTCCCGACGCCTGATTACTACTCGAACCGGACCGTGACGATCTCGTAGGAGTGGATGCCGCCGGGCGCGGATACGTCGACGACCTCGCCCTCGGACTTGCCGACCAGCGCGCGCGCGATCGGAGAGGTAATGGAGATTCGGCCCGCGCGGATGTCGGCCTCGTCCTCACCCGCCACCTGATATACCACGCGGCTGCCGTCGTCCTGGTCCTCCAGCTCCACCACGGCGCCGAAGACCACCTTGCCCGTATTGGTCAGCTTGCTGGGATCGATGATCTCGGCATTGGAGAGCTTGGTCTCGATCTCCTTGATGCGGCCCTCGATGAAGCCTTGCTGCTCGCGGGCCGCGTGATACTCGGCGTTCTCCGACAGGTCACCGTGCCCGCGCGCCTCCGCGATGGCCTTGATGACGTTGGGGCGCGCCTCGCTCTTGAGACGCTTGAGCTCGGCGCGCAGCGCCTCGGCGCCGCGCAGGGTCATGGGCGTGCGTTTCATCCGGCCAGCGCCTCGTTGTGCAGGTCCTGCAGGCGGTTCACTTCGACCTCATCGAGATGATCGAGCGCCTCGCAGGTCGCCAGGCCGGCGGCGAGCGTGGTGTAGTAGGTCACCCGATGATGCACCGCCTCGCGGCGGATGGAGTTCGATTCCCGGATGGCGAGCTTGCCTTCGGTCGTGTTGACGATGAGGTCGATCTCGTCGTTCTTGATCATATCCACGACGTGCGGCCGGCCCTCGCGCACCTTGTTCACTCTGCGGCAGGCGATGCCGGCTTCCGTCAGCGCGCGCGCCGTACCCTCGGTCGCCACCACCTCGAAGCCGTGGGCGATCACGCGGCGCGCGAGCTCCGCCGCGCCCGGCTTGTCGCGATCGCGCACGCTGATGAAGCACACGCCCTTTCTCGGCAGCGTCACGCCCGAGGCGGTCTGCGCCTTCGCGTAGGCCTCGCCGAAGGTGCGCCCCGTTCCCATCACCTCGCCGGTGGATTTCATCTCCGGGCCGAGGATCGGATCGGACTCGGGGAACTTGGTGAACGGGAATACCGCTTCCTTCACGGAATAATACGGCGGCTCGCGGCCCGCGGCCACGCTCTGGTCGCGCAGCTTGCGGCCCGTCATCACCCGGGCGGCGATCTTCGCCAGCGGCAGTCCCGTCGCCTTGGAGACGAACGGCACCGTCCGCGAGGCGCGGGGGTTGACCTCCAGCACGTAGATGATGCCGTTCTGGATCGCAAACTGGATGTTCATCAGGCCCACGACCGACAGCGCCTTGGCCAGCCTGCGGGTCTGCTCGCGCAGGCTCTCCTGGGTCTGCGCGCTCAGGCTGTTGGGGGGCAGGCAGCAGCCGGAGTCACCGGAGTGCACGCCCGCCTGCTCCACGTGCTCCATGATGCCGCCGATCAGCACCTCGTCGCCATCGCACAGGGCGTCGACGTCGACCTCGATCGCAACGTCGAGAAAGCGGTCGAGGAGCACCGGGCTGTCGTTGGAGACCTGCACCGCATGTCCCATGTAGCCGCGCAGATCCTCCTCATTGAAGACGATCTCCATCGCGCGCCCGCCCAGCACATAGGACGGCCGCACCACGAGCGGGAAACCGACCTCGCGCGCGAGCACCACGGCCTGGTCTTCCGTGCGCGCCGTCGCGTTGGCGGGCTGCTTCAGGCCCAGCCGCCGGACCAGAGCCTGGAAGCGCTCGCGGTCCTCGGCGACGTCGATCGAGTCCGGCGAGGTGCCGATGATCGGCGCCCCGGCCTCTTCCAGCGCGCGCGAGAGCTTGAGCGGCGTCTGGCCGCCGAACTGCACGATCACGCCTTCAGGCTGCTCCTTCGCCAGGACCTCGAGCACGTCCTCGAGCGTGAGGGGCTCGAAATAGAGCCGATCGGAGGTGTCGTAATCGGTCGAGACCGTCTCCGGGTTGCAGTTGACCATGATGGTCTCGAACCCGTCCTCGCGCAGGGCCAGGGCGGCGTGCACGCAGCAGTAATCGAACTCGATCCCCTGGCCGATGCGGTTGGGTCCGCCGCCGAGGATCATGATCTTGCGGCGGCCGGTCGGCTGCGCCTCGCACTCCTCCTCGTACGTCGAGTAGAGGTAGGCGGTCGAGGTCGCAAACTCCGCGGCGCAGGTGTCGACCCGTTTGTAGACGGGACGGACGCCGAGGTCGTGGCGCTTGGCGCGCACGGCCTTCTCCGGCAGATCGAGCAGCCTGCCGAGCCGGCTGTCGGAAAAGCCCTTGCGCTTGAGGACCCGCAGCCGCTCCGCGGTAAGCGCCCCGAAGCCTTCCGCGCCGATGCGCCGCTCCTCCGCGATCAGGTCCTCGATCTGCGCGAGGAACCACGGATCGATGTGCGTGAGCTCCGCGATCCGCTCGAACGGCCAGCCGGCGCGGAACGCATCGGCGACGTACAGCAGCCTGTTGGCGCCGGGCGCGCGCAGCTCGTACGCGAGCTTCGTCTGGCCGTCCTCATCGAGGGGAGGCTGGAGAATGGGCGAGAGCCCGTCGAGGCCGGTCTCGAGCCCGCGCAGCGCCTTCTGCAGCGACTCCTGGAAGGTGCGGCCGATGGCCATGACCTCGCCCACCGACTTCATCTGTGTCGTCAGGCGGTCGTTGGCGGCCGGAAACTTCTCGAAAGTGAAGCGCGGGACCTTGGTCACCACGTAGTCGATCGACGGCTCGAAGGAAGCGGGCGTCGCGCCGCCGGTGATGTCGTTCTTCAGCTCATCGAGCGTGTAGCCGACGGCGAGCTTGGCGGCGATCTTGGCGATCGGGAAGCCCGTCGCCTTGGATGCGAGCGCCGAGGAGCGGGACACGCGCGGGTTCATCTCGATCACGAGCAGGCGCCCGTCGGCCGGATTGACCGCGAACTGGACGTTCGAGCCGCCCGTGTCGACGCCGATCTTGCGCAGCACGGCGATCGAGGCATCGCGCATGCGCTGGTACTCCTTGTCCGTCAGGGTCAGGGCCGGAGCCACCGTGATCGAGTCGCCGGTGTGCACCCCCATCGCGTCCAGGTTCTCGATGGAGCAGACGATGATGCAGTTGTCCTTGTGGTCGCGCACCACTTCCATCTCGAACTCTTTCCAGCCGATCACCGACTCCTCGAGCAGCACCTCGGAGGTCGGCGAGGCATCCAGGCCGCGCGCCGCGATCTCCTCCAGCTCCTCGCGGTTGTAGGCAATGCCGCCGCCGCTGCCGCCCAGGGTGAACGACGGGCGGATCACGACCGGATAGCCGATCTCCGCGGCGACGGCGAGCGCCTCATCGAGGCTGCGCGCGATCTGCGAGCGCGGTGTCTCGAGCCCGATCTCGCGCATGGCATTGCGGAACAGCTCGCGGTCCTCCGCCATGTCGATCGCGGCCCTCGAGGCGGCGATGAGCTCGACACCGTGCTTCTCCAACACGCCCTCGCGCACGAGGTCGAGCGCGGTGTTGAGCGCTGTCTGTCCGCCCATCGTGGGCAACAGCGCATCCGGGCGCTCCTTCTCGATGATGCGCGCCACGGTGCGCCAGTTGACCGGCTCGATGTAGATGGCGTCCGCCATCTCCGGGTCGGTCATGATGGTGGCGGGATTGGAGTTGACCAGGATGACCCGGTAGCCCTCCTCCCGCAACGCCTTGCACGCCTGCGCGCCGGAATAGTCGAACTCGCACGCCTGGCCGATGACGATCGGGCCGGCGCCGATGATGAGGATGCTCTTGATATCCGTCCGCTTCGGCATGTCAGCGGGTTCCGGCCTGGCGGCGCGCCTGCTCCTCGGCGAGGCGCAGCTGAGTCTGCAGCCGCCGCAGCATCAGATGGTTGAAGCGCTCGAACAGCGGCTTCAGGTCGTGCGGGCCGGGGCTCGCCTCCGGATGGCCCTGGAAACCGAATGCCGGCCGATCCTTGAACGCGAGGCCCTGCAGCGAGCCGTCGAAGAGCGAGCGGTGCGTCGGCCGCACGTTGGCGGGCAGCGTCGCTTCGTCGACCGCGAAGCCGTGATTCTGGCTGGTGATGAACACCCGCCCGGAGTCGAGGTCCTGCACCGGATGGTTGGCGCCATGGTGGCCGAACTTCATCTTCAGCGTGCGCGCGCCGCAGGCGAGGCCGAGAATCTGATGGCCGAGGCAGATGCCGAACACCGGCACGTCGCCCTCGAGAAACTTGCGGGTCGCGTTGATGGCGTAGTCGCAGGGCTCGGGGTCGCCCGGGCCGTTGGAGAGGAAGATGCCGTCGGGTGCGAGCGCCAGCGCCTCCTCGGCGCTGGTCTGCGCCGGCACGACGGTCATGCGGCAGCCGAAGTCCGCCAGCAGACGCAGGATGTTGCGCTTGATGCCGAAGTCATAAGCCACCACGTGCAGCCGCTGATGCGAGCGGATCGGGGCGCGCGAGCTCTCCGGCCACACCGCCCCCTCGTTCCACTGGAAGCTGCGCTTGGTGGTGACGACCTTGGCGAGATCCATGCCTTTCAGGCCCGGGAACTTGCCTGCGGCCTTGATCGCCGCGGCGGTGTCCACCTGCTCGCCGGTCATGATGCAGCCGGCCTGAGCGCCGGTCTCGCGCAGAATGCGCGTCAGGCGCCGCGTGTCGACCCCGGCGATCGCGACGACGCGTCCGCGCTCCAGGAACTCGCTCAGCGACTCGTTGGCGCGCCAGTTGCTCGCCCGCGGCGGCAGATCGCGGATGATGAGGCCGGCCGCGTGGATCTGATTGGACTCGAGATCTTCCGGCGTCGCGCCGGTGTTGCCGATGTGCGGGCAGGTGAGGGTGACGATCTGGCGGGCATAGGACGGGTCGGTGAGGATCTCCTGATACCCCGTCAACGCGGTATTGAATACGACTTCGCCCGTGGTGTTGCCCTTGGCACCAATGGACTGGCCGCGAAAGATGGTGCCATCCGCCAGCGCCAGTACAGCGGGTACGCTCACTTCAAACACACCTCATCGCACATATACAAAACGGGAGGGTTCTCGCGAACACCTCCCGCCTTGCATGGACTAACCCGTACATCGGATTACCGTCAAATTTTACGGGCCGGGCGCCTGGGTGTCCATGGAAAATTCCTGGGCTCCGGCGCCGCAAAAATCTGCGGATAATCATCCAAGTACATGATCTGCCTCGACAATATCACTCATGCCATAGCGCCCGGGCGGCCGGCCCTGCAGCCACAGGGCTGCCCTGAGCGCGCCCCGGGCAAAGATGGCCCGGTCGCTCGCCCGATGGCTCAGCCGCACCTCCTCCCCGGGGCCCGCGAAGAGCACGGTGTGGTCGCCCACGATGTCGCCCCCGCGGACGACGGCGAACCCGATCTCCCCCTGCCGCCTCGGTCCGGCCCGTGAGGCGGAGCTGCCGGCAGGCGGTTCCGGGGCGGCCTGGCCCCGTCCCTCGCCCGCCGCCCGGGCGAGCGCCAACGCGGTGCCCGATGGCGCATCCCGCTTCATCCGGTGGTGAGCCTCCAGGATCTCGATATCGAATTCCGCCGGCAGAGCGCGCGCCGCCCTGCGGACGAGATCCATCAGCAGCGCCACGCCGAGGCTGGTATTGGGCGCGATGAGCAACGGAATGTCGTGCGCGGCAGCATCGAGCTCCGCCTCCGCCACCTCGGCAGCGAAGCCAGTGGTGCCTATGAGCAGCGGCTTGCGCGCGGCACGGCACGCGGCAATGTTGGCGCGCGTCGCCTGCGGCTGGGAGAAGTCGAGCGCGACGTCGGCGCCGGCGAGCGCCGCGGGCAGATCGCTCGTGACCTCGAGGCCGAGCGGCTCCATGCCCGCGAGCACGCCGACGTCGCGGCCGATGCTCATGCTGTCCGCCGAAGCCACCGCCCCGACGATTCGCAACGCGGGAATCTCGCATGCGGCGCGCACCAGCGCCCGACCCATGCGTCCGCTCGCTCCGACGATGACGGCGCGTGCGCCTGCCATGGGTCCCACGCTCAAGCGCCCGAGAAGAAGCGCTTCACGCCTTCGAAGAATCCCTTCTCGCGCGGCGCATGCCGGTGCCGGTCCTGCTGCAGCGACTCTTGAAGCTGACGGATCAGCTCCCGCTGCTCCGGCGAGAGATGCACCGGCGTCTCCACCACGACCCGGCAGAAGAGATCGCCCCGCGAGTTGCTGCGCACCGGCTTGACGCCCTT
>JASHVV010000252.1 GCA_030044385.1 Gammaproteobacteria bacterium | reverse complement strand
GCGCATCTTCACGGTGACCGGAATCGAGACCGCGGCGCGCATCGCCGCGACGCAATCCGCCACCCGCGCCGGCTCGAGCATCAGACAGGCCCCGAACGCACCGCTCGCGACGCGATCGCTCGGACAGCCGCAGTTCAGGTTGATCTCATCGTAACCGGCCGCCTCCCCCGCCGTCGCCGCCGCGGCGAGCTCCCGCGGATCGCTGCCGCCGAGCTGCAACGCCACCGGATGCTCTTCGGGATCGAACGCGAGCAGCCGCCGCGCATCGCCCCGCACGATCGCGGCGGAGGTGATCATCTCCGTATAAAGGAGTGTGTCCGCAGAGAAGCCGCGCAGGAAGAACCGGCAGTGGCGGTCGGTCCAGTCCATCATGGGGGCCACGGCGATCCGGCGATCTAACTCTTTAATTTGCAAGATAATTTCCAGGATTGTCGGTCCAGTCGTCCACGGGACCGAGACCTATTCTCGCGATGTGGCGGCACCTCGTAAATCCCTGAGCTCGAGTCAATTACTATAGCATCGTGATACTATAGTATCGTACTGGTCTAGATCGGTCACCCTATGATCATCGACCGTGAACTCGAACTTCGGGAGTTGCAAGCGCTTCTCAATGAAGAGACGCCGCAGCTCGCCCTCCTCTATGGCCGGCGACGAGTCGGCAAGACGCATCTGCTGACACATGTATGGCCTTCAGAGCAAACGTTCTATTGGACCGCTTCGGAGACGACGCCGCTGCAGAACCGCGAGCAACTCATTCGTGACGTATCAGAATGGGCCAACGAGCACTTCGATCCGCAGGATTACCCTACATGGCGGACCGTCTTCCGCTTGCTGCTTGATCTGCGCATACCCGAGCCCCTCGTCATCGTCCTGGATGAGTTCCAATATCTCGGCGAGGATTCCCGGAATCTTGCCGCCGTCGCCTCAGAGCTCAATGCCGCGTGGGAGCAGCGTCGAGCACCTCGGCCGCTGGTCTTCGCTCTTGCCGGCTCCGCAGTTCGCGTGCTCGAGGCCCTGGATTCCGGCGGCGCGCCACTGCACGGACGATTCGCATGGAAAGGCGAGCTGCGGCCCTTCAACTACTGGTACGCAGCCCAGATGGCGAATTTCCGCTCTTCGCGCGATCGCGTCCGCGCCTACGGAGTTTTCGGCGGCACTCCACGCTACCTCGCAGCCATCAAATCCAGCCGCTCTCTGCCGGAAAACATCGCCCAATTGATGCTCGCGCCGCGGGGCGAGGTGCGCGGGCTGGTCGAGACGGCGATCGTTCAGGAACAGGGCCTGCGCGAAGTAGCCAAGTACCAGGCCATCATGCGCGCCATCGGCGGCGGATTTACCGAGCTCAATCAGATCGGTCAACGAGCTGGCCTGCCGACGGATACGACGCTCCGCGATAAAATCGAGCGGCTCGTGGACCTCGGTTACGTCCGCTCCTTTCGCAATCTGGGCGCAGGCGCGACCGTCCCCTTCCGCTACCGCATCGCCGATCCGGCGTTTGCGTTTTACTATGAGTTCGTCAGTCCGCACGCAGCAGCTTTGGAGCGAACCGATCCGGATTACGTCTGGCGGATCGCAATCGCGCCTCGGCTCGACCCCTATATCGGACACGTATTCGAGCAGATCGCGGAACAGGCCTACGCTCAACTTCAACTCCGATACAACCTGCCGGTGGTACGGGAATGGTCTCGCTGGGAAGGTAGCGATCGGAACGGCAGCCCTCTGGAAATCGGCATCGCAGCCCCTCTGACCGATGGGCGCGTGTTGACCGGAGCCGTGAAATGGAATTCGAAGCCACTCGACGCCAGCTGGCACTTCCATCACCTGGAAGCCATAGACCGTCTCGCGGCGTCGGGCATCAAGTGGGCACACGCGGCCAGGGACGCGCGTTCTCCCCTCCTTTATCTCGCAGCCGGAGGGTTCACCAAGCAGTTCTTGAGCGCCGCGCGCTCGAGTCGTAGCGAGGTTTACTGCTGGACTCTCGCCGACGTATTCAAGCCCGCACGGCGAAAGCGCGCCAAGACTCCCTAGATACGCTCACTTCCCGAGGCCGAAGCAATAGAGGCGGGAATCGTGATCCACGAGGTAGATCCGCCCGTCGGCAACGGCCAGGCCGCTGAAGTGAACCCAGCCGGTAATGGCATTGCCGCTTGAATAGAGCTTCTTGCCGGTGCGGGCATCGAGCGCATAGAGGACGGCGTGGGTGGTATTTTCCATTCTCTCGCGCGTCGTGAGCTGGCGCTTGCCGTAGTGGCCTCGAGCCGTTACGACGGCCGCTCCCAGGGTCTGCTGAGGATTTTCGCCGGTGGCAAGGCCGAAGACCACTCCATTGGTCACCACCGGCGGTTCCGGACGATTGAAATTCCGCGACACCCATTCAGCCTCGAGTTCCGGCCGGGGAAAGTACTGCACCTTGAACGCCATCAAGCTGCCGTCGGGATCGGGGCCGTGGTCGAAGTGAAATGTCGGCGCGTCCTTCGAGATCGGCCCCCAAACCGGCACGTAGAGCCATGCACCACCCTCCCGATCGCGCCAGCTGGCAAAGCCTCCCCAGATGCCGTTCTCCTCATAAGCGCGCTCGTCGTTCGAGAGGCGCAAGGTTTGAACCGGTGTCTCGTGGTCCGCGCCTCCCAGTCTGTCGGCGTTGAGCAGATACAGCGTCCCGCCCTTGCCTCCCACGGCGAGCAGGTGGTGGGTCGCGCTTGCGAGCCACGCCGGACTCGAGGCGCCCAGATCCTGGTCGAGTCGGTTCAACATTCGGTGGTCGCGTGGAGTGTAATAATCGTCGACCGTCATTTCCGACGTCCGTACGGCGATCACGCTGCTCGCGTACTGGCCGGCCGCCGGGTTCGTCTCACCATCGCCCGTGGCGGCGTAAATCAGGCCGCGCCCCCCGGCCGTTACTCCGCCTCGTCCCCAGATCCCCGCCTCGAGTCCATCCACCAGCAGCTTGCGGGTCAACGGGTGCGCGCTTCGGCGAACGTCGATCCCGTAAATTCCGGATGGTGTGTCGGCACAGCCCTGCGAAGTGGTGGTGTAGACCACGCCATGGATCAGATTCAGGCTCCAGTCCTTCGAATACGCCGGAACGAACTGGATGGGGCCCCATCTGATCCGGCCCGTGCCCAAATCCAGGCCGTAAAGCCTGCCGTCCGACGCCAGCACGTAAATCAACCCCGCGCGCCGGTCGATCGTCGGCGTTGCGTTGAGACCATCGGGACAGAGCCACGTGCCGGGATATCTGGGCGGTGCGACACGCGCAAAAGTGACGCTCCAGATCGATCGGCCCGTCGAGGCATCGACCGCGAAAACGTGGCCCGAGCTGCCCGCCACATAGACCAGCGTCTTGACACCCTGTGCGGTGGTGACGTGGCTCGCAACCAGCGGGGCCGTGAGGGCAGTGAGCGAGACCGGCCTGTTCCTCAGTCTTACGCTCCATAGCAAGGTGAGGCGCGCAACGTCATGCGCGTTCAGGGTGTCTTCGCCTCGGGCCCAGCCCGTCCGCTCGGGATCGTGGCCGAAAGTCGGCCAATCGCCGGCCTGAGCGCCGGCCGCATACAGCAGCAAAAGAGCGGCCGCCAAGGCGCCTGCAAGCTTCATGGAGCGAGCGCCAATCACGCTCGGGGTCCATGATTTGATCCCGGGAGCGCGAGCGCAACTTGCAGCGCTTTATCTAACTCCACCCTTCTTTCATCGCTCAACTCACCGACGTAATCCGTCAGCCTGGATTTCTCGAGGCTCATCAAGCCGTCACAGTGGATGGCGCAGTCGTGCTTCAGGCCCTCCTCGGGCCCCACATTGACCTGAGTCGGCAATCCATACCGTTCGGTAAAGATGGGAGCACAGACGACAGTCGAGTAATTGGAATCTATCAGCGCCTGTCGGCTGACGATCACGAACGACCGCGCCGGCTTGGTGTCGCCCGGCGGACGGCGCACCCGATAGAGCTCGCCTCTGCGCAAAGCTCAATCCATCCCCGCCTGGAATGAGAGCGCATCGCTCATCTCGCAATTGAGCTCGTCAGCGTGTTCGTTGATGGCAGCCACTTCCTGAGCCAGGCGCTTTTGCCGGGCACGCTGCTCCACAAAATCACGAAGAATCCGTTCAACGAATGACGAGCGCGAGACTTTGGGACCCGCCATTCGGTCCAGCTCCCTGAGCAGGTCGTCCGAAAGAGTAAGAGAAGTTTTGACCTTCATCCCACCACTATACTACCTCGGTAGGATATCTTCAAGGCGGCGCAACAGCAGCGCGGGAGTCGCGTCCCGGACGTGAGTAGCCGATAATGCCGTGGCCCGGCTCGAGCGCGGGGAACGACTCGGACGGTGCCGCCTCCGGATACGAAGTCGATGCAACTTCTCGAACGCGAACATTGCCTTGCCGAGCTGGCGACCTGGCAGCACATGGCCGTCCGGGCAAACGGCTGTATCGTTCTGCTAGCGGGTGAGGCGGGCATCGGCAAGACGGCGCTGCTGCAGGAGTTCGCGCAGCGCCGGAGCGACGTGCGTTTGCTCTGGGGAGGCTGCGACGCGCTCTTTACCCCTCGGCCCCTCGCCCCGTTGCACGACATCGCCCGGCAGACACGCGGAAAGTTGGCGACGACCCTCGCTTCCGGAGCCGGACCCGAGCCGATCTTTACCGCGGCGCTGGATGAATTCGAGCACACGCAGGCGCTGATCGTCATCGAAGACGTGCATTGGGCGGATGAAGCGACGCTCGATCTGCTGAAATACCTGGGCCGGCGCATTCATCGCACGCACTCCATGCTGGCCGTGACCTATCGGGACGATGAGCTCGGCCCACAGCATCCGCTGCGCCTCGTAATCGGAGACCTGCCGCGCGCCAACACGCACCGGATGTCGCTTGCACCGCTGTCGGAGACCGCGGTCACGCAGCTGGCCAAGCGGGCCGGGAGGACTGCCGCCGGCCTGCACGGCGTGACGGGCGGCAACCCATTCTTCGTGACGGAGGTGCTCGCCAGCTCGGGCGACGCGGTGCCCGCCACGGTGCGTGACGCCGTGCTGGCGCGCGCCGCGAGACTCTCGCCAGGCGCACGGCAGATCGCCGAGCTCGTGTGCGTGGTCCCGGGAAGGACCGAGCCTTGGCTGCTCGAGCCGATTGCCCGGCCGGCCGAAGCCGCCATCGAGGATTGCCTCGCCGTGGGCATGCTGCGGCATGGCGATTCCTCTCTCGGCTTTCGGCACGAGCTCGCCCGTAGGGCCCTCGAACACGCGCTCCCCGAGGCGCGACGGCGATGGCTGCACGCGCAGGTGCTGGAGGTCCTCGGGGCACGATCCGGCGTGCCGGCGGCGCGGCTGGCTCACCATGCCGACAGCGCGCGCAACGGCCGGCAAGTGCTTCGTTACGCTCCGCTTGCCGCTGCGGAGGCGGCCGCGGTCGGGTCTCACCGTGAAGCCGCCGCGCACTATCAGGCGGCGCTGCGTTACGCCGACGATGTCGGCGCGATCGAGCGTGCACGGCTGCTGGAAAACCTGTCGTACGAGTGTTGGCTCACGGGCGACAACGAGCGGGCGTTCGAAGCACGGCGCTCGGCGCTCGAGATCTGGCGCGCCCGGAGCATGCCTCTACGGGAGGGCGACGCGCTACAGTGGCTCTCGCGACTGTTCTGGTTCATGGGCAACAGCGCTCAGGCCGACGAGTGCTGTGACAAGGCAATCGCAACACTGGCGTCGCTCCCGGCCGGTGCGGAATTGGCAAGGGCCTACTGCCGTCGGGCGGACCTGGCGATGGAGGCACACGAGACCGACCTGGCCATCGAGTCGTCGCTGCGGGCCATCGAGCTCGCAGAGCAATTGGCGGATACCGAGATCCTCTGCGATGCATCGAAAGTACTCGGCACCACCCGACTCATCATTGGCGACACCGCGGGATGGGCGGATCTGCACCGTGTGTTGCAACTCGCGCTGGCGGCGGGATCGCAGGAGTTCATCGCCCGCGCCTACAACGACCTGGCCGCCATGGCGGTCTCTCGCCGGCAATACGAGCAGGCGTCCGGCTATATGCGGACCGGGCTCGCCTATTGCGAGGAGCACGATCTCGACTGGGTGCAGACCTACATGCTCGCTTACCGCGCGCGCATGAGATTCGAGCGGGGAGAATGGAGCGCAGCGAGCGAAGACGTGGAGGCAGTGTTGGCAAGCCCGCGCACGGCGGCCATCACGCGCATTCCCGCGTTGCGGACCCTGGCGCACCTGCGGGTCCGTCGCGGTGATCCCGACGCCGGCGGGCCGGTGCGGGAGGCGCGGGCGCTGGCGGGCCCGGCACCGGTACTGCAGCGCGCGGGCATGCTGGCCCTCGTGTGCGCGGAAGCCGCGTGGCTCGCGGATGATCGGCAGGGCGTCATCCGGGAGGTTCAGCCGGTGTATGAGCTCACACGCAAGCGACGCGATCCGCGGATGAACGGCGAGCTTGCGGCGTGGCTGTGGCGGGTGGGCGCCCTCGAGGAGCTGCCGGCAGATGTTGCCGAGCCTTATGCGATGGAGATTGCCGGTGATTGGCGCGCAGCAGCCGGCGCCTGGCGCGCGCTCGGCTGCCCCTACGAATACGCCTGCCTGCTCGCGTGGCATGGCGTCGAGACCGAGCAGCGCGAGGCACTGACGATCCTCGAGCAGCTCGGCGCGGCCCCTGCCGCCCGGTCGCTGCGCCGACGGATGCGCCTGAAGGGGGTGCGGCGCATTCCGCGAGGCTCGCGACCCTCGACGCGGGAACATCCGCTCGGACTCACGCGGCGCGAAGCCGAGATCCTCGGACTTCTGGCGGATGGGCTGCGCAGCTCGTCGATCGCCAGGCGCCTGTTCGTCTCGCCGAAGACGATCGAGCACCATGTCTCGGCGATCCTGGCGAAGCTGGGCGTGTCCTCGCGCGCCGAAGCCGTCGCGCTGACGCATGGACGGACCAGGCAAAGCCCCACCTGAGACCGGGCAGCAGCCCGCCCCTACTTCGGTTCTAGCGTCACGGGAACTTCGGTGATGGAATCCACGGGCAGAGCGTTGGCGGCGGCTGCCTTGCGGATCGCCGCGGCGCTCGGAGCGTCGTAGATGCAGAAGGTCTTGGTCTCCCGCGCATTGGCATACGACATCACCCAGCGCACGCCGAATTTTGCGTTATTCGCATTTACTTTGGCCTTGAGGGCGGCATCGAGTCGCGCCAGCGCGCCCGCCGGGAAGGTGCGCTCGACGACGTAGCGGTGCATGCCGCCGCTCACTGGGGTAGCCGCGTCATCCGCGATCGCCACGGCGGCAACCCCGAGAAGCAACGATGCCAAAATGGTGGTCACGGTCTTCATGCGTGCTCTCCGGAACGATTGAGTCGGGTGTTGGTGGGCTCAGTTCATGGGTAGAGGCTGGTTGGCGCAGGTGACCTGGGTGTTCCAGTCGGCGTAGCTTCCCCGCGGGTTCTGCTGCCAGGCCCACACGTGGATTTCCCAGAACGCCGGCAGCCCATAGCGATTCGGCGCGGCGACGTAGTTCAGCAGGTTCCCTTGCAGCGCCGGCACGGTGCCCGGATGCGCGGCCGACCAATTGGCATCGAGGACGATGTATTCGATGCCGACCAGACGCATGGCGCCGTCCGCCATCGGCTCATAGATGAGGGCCTGCGGCTTCTCCACATCCAGCACGAGGCTCGTGAGGCGGCTCAGCAGAATGAAATGCACGCCCATCGCTCCGGTGTCCGGTCCGCTGACGCAGGGTGTCGCCGCTACGAAGCCTTGCGCCAATGCAGTACTGATCTCCACGTATTGCTCCGTGGCGTTGCGTACCTGGTCGATGAGGGGTGTTGCGGTGCTGCCCGCGGTTGCGATCAACGGCAGCGGCAGCAGAACGAGACCCAGCAGACGGGTGAGTCTCTTGCTTTGGACATTCATACTGGCCTCCCGGCATGGGTGAGCATCCCGGGTCCGATTCAGGACCCTCCGAGCGCGCACGATAAGTGGTCGTCCGCGGCGCCACTACGGGAGCACCCCCCATATTGCGGCCGGCGATCCCCCGGATTGGGGATCGAGCCCTACCGGCCATGTGAATCCAGACAGACAGCTGTCGGATCGGTCTGCGCGCCGGCGGCCACTTCACCTACTGTATGCGCACGCCCGACGGGCATGACTGCGACTCCTCTACGGGTTCGCATTTCACGGGCGTATGAAGCCAACGTTGCTTGAACGCAAATACGAGTGATGGCGAGACGTCTACGCCATAGACGGTAAGGCCGGCCGAATACGGCCGAGGCGAGCACAGCCACATCTGAACGGCTTCGACGCCCGGTCTGCGTGGTAGAATTGCCTCAACTGCCGTGGGCAGTTGAAGCGGATCGGGTGGAAATTCCGGTGAACGCCGTAGACCCAAAATCTGTTCGAGATTATCTTGCGGGCCTCGAGCTGGCAGGCGCGTTCGAAATCGAAGAGCTTCGCAGCACACCCATTGAGCTCAAGCTCCGCCAGATTTGGTCTCTCATGACTTCGGCGGATCTGCTCGAGGACCATGCCGCGCGGGAAGCCGGCGTCGCCGAGGTCCGCGAGCGCTGGCGACGCATTCGTCAGGCTTACCACCCGTGACGGAACGGGTTCCGCGGCTCTTCGTCACCGCTCTCGCCGATCTCACGCAGTGGCTGGAAGCGGCTGGCATCCCTGCGATGGTCGTCGGCGGCGTTGCGGCGTCGATCCTCGGTCGACCCCGAACAACGCGAGACATCGACGCCCTTGCCGTGGCTCCAGATGACCAGTGGACGCAGCTGCTCAAATCCTCAAAGACTCACGGGATTCTCCCCCGCATCGAGAATCCCCTCGAGTTTGCGCGCCGCACACGCGTACTGCTCCTTCGTCACGCCGCATCCGGTATTGACATCGATATCATCCTCAGCGGGCTGCCGTTTGAGGCCGAAGCCGTATCCCGGGCGACAGTGCACGACCTGAGCGGCGTGCGCGTAAGATTGCCGCAGGTGGAAGATCTGCTCATCATGAAGGCGATCGCGCATCGCCCTCAGGATCTGCGGGACATCGAAGGGCTCCTCGACGTTTTCCCCACCGCAAACGTCGAACGCGTACGTCGCTGGGTCCGGGATTTTGCCGCAGCCGCCGAGCTGCCGGACCTGCCGGAAGAATTCGAGAAGCTCTTGGCGCAGCGCAACCCGCGATCACCTTCGGCGTCTGATAGAGAAAAGACTGCAAAGAAGAGCGCTCATAGAAAAAAGAAGAAAGGCTCGAAGCGCTAATGCATTGCGCCCCTGATCTGACCGCGGTTTTCCCGCGCCTGCGTCAGCGGGCGACTCCTCTACGGGTTCGAACTTCACAGGCATATCAGGCCAAGAAGTCTCCGCATTCCGCCGCCGTCACCGCAACCGGGTGAAACCGTCCCTGCTCCAGTTCTCGCTACCGACCCCGTTGTGCCCGAAGAAGAGCCCGGTCGGATCGTATCTGGCCTTTACCTCCCGAAGCCGGGAATAATTCTCACCCCAATAATCCGCCTGCCAGCGCGGATTGAAGTAGTTGCTCTCGGAAACATAGGAGCCGGCTTCGGGCACGAGCTTGCGCAGCTCCGCAGCCGCGGCGGCGATCGAGTCCGCGTCCTGACGTGCGGCGCCCTTGTCGACCGCACGATCGGGCATGCCAGGATAGGCTGGCGCCTCGCCGTCGGCGATGATCACCAGTACGAAGGCATCCAGCACCTGTGGATTGGTCGCCGTCTCGCGCGTCGCCGCAATCGCCTCGGAGGTGCCTCCCGCAAGGCCCTTGTTGAAGTGCAGCTGTAGCTCTTTGTGCCGGCTGGCGGCGAACAGCGTCTCCGTCAGTGCGGCCCGCCGCCCGGGGCGCAACAGCGACGCGGGCAGCCACAACGAATCATAACCGTGCAGAAAGATGCCCAATTCCGACCAATCGCCTCGCCACCAGCCGTGATAGGCGGGCGTGCCCGGCCGCCAATCCGGAATCATCGAGGGATTGCCCATGACGTCCCACCAGTGCCGCGCAGAACCAACGTACGTACCGAGCTCTTCGCACACGTCGAAGTCCTGCATCGCGGCGCGCACCCAAGCGAAGAACGGCTGCCACGCGGCGCGAATGCCCGCATCGTCAAGGCCCTGGCATCCCATGGAGATCGTCATGGTGTTGTCAGAATTGAAGTGCACCTGCTCACCCCAGTGGGGATTGAACAGATGCGAGGAATAGTGCTCCAGGAAGCGCGCGATCAGTCTGCGATAGGCCGCCTCCGAACGCGCCTTGATGGTGCCGTAAGCTCCGCCAAAGTAGGTCGGCAGATCGAACGTGCGTAGTGTCTGCTTCGTAACAACGCCCCAGCTTCCCCCGCCACCGCCCCTCAAGGCCCAAAAAAGATCGGGATCCCTGCAGGCGTTGACCGTGCGCACCCTCCCATCGGCGGTGACGACCTCCGCTTCAAGAAGGCTGGCAGCCGCCGTGCCGAAGCCTTTGGAATAGCTGCCGAAACCACCGCTCTGCACCAGCCCCGCAGTGCCCACGCTGAGGCAGCCACCCCCTTGCACGTAGCGTCCCGCGACTGTCGTTACCGCGTGATAGAGGTCTACCCACATTGCTCCCGCTCCTGCCGTTACCGCTGACACGGGCGCAGCCTTGCGTTCACAGCCTCGTGGAACGAAGGCGTCGTGCAGCGTCACCTCGTTCATCGCGCGGGTCCAGACCAGGAGCGAATCCGCTGCGTTGGAAGTGCCCTGATAGCTGTGTCCGCCGCCCTTGACCACCAGCCGCAAGCGCTTGTCGCGCGCGAAACTCACGGCGGCGGCCACATCCGCTGCGTGACGCGCCTTGACGGCATACGCGCTCGGCGCCGCTCGCCAGGCATCGAGCCAGCCCGATGCGGTCGTTCCCCCTGGCTGATCCCCAACGTAAAAGGGATTGAGAACGCTCTTCTCGACATCGACACAAGCCATCCCGGCTGGCGCCGTCTCGCAAGCGGCGAACAGCGCACGCGGCTCGAGCAGATTGCCGCCCACCGCTTCCCTCAGCCTGGCCCATTCGGCGGGTTTGGGCCAAGCCGGATCGGAGGGACGGACGCGCTGCATCGGATTTCCGCCTCGAGCCCGAGTGCCTCGAGCCGATAGCGGCAGCGCCGGAAAGAGGGAAGCGGCGGTCAGGCCTTTGAGGATCTCTCGTCTGCGCATGCGTACCCCTTTCACCTGTGGAATTTATCGCCCGCGGCGGATACGTAAAAGCTACAGGGCGGCGGGACCTGGCACTGGCGGTGTTCGTTTAGGAGCGGTAGGCTCTCGCCAGCACACACGCGGAAGGGGCGCCCATGTCGATCAAACGTCCATCCAAGAGCACTGGAGCGACAACCCGCAAGCCAGCAACCTCGCCCGGCGTGCGCCACGTCGACGTGGTCATGCCGCGTCAGATGGCTGCAGGGCAGACCTACTCCGGCTGGGTCTGCAAGAACAAATCATGCGGGCTCGTCATCGCCATCGCGCTCCCGCCGGCAGGCAGCAAGCCGACCTCGGCCGACGCCAACGACCAGATCGTGATCAAGTGTCCGCATTGCGGGGACGAGAATCTGTACCGTTGGAGCGCCCGGGGCGAGCATCCATACGCGGTAAAGGGCGCCGGGCCCTGAACCCCGACAAAGGCCGCCGGACTCAGGTTGCCGGCTTGACGAACCTCAACACCATGTTGTCGGCCTCCCCGAGCTTCGCGTAACGAGCGGTGTCGCCGCTCTCGGGCGAGAGGCTCGGCGGGAAGTAGAACACCGACGCCGTGCGCGGGTCCTTGGGATTCGCATTGATCTCCGACGTCCCCGCCAGCTTGAAGCCCGCCTGCTCGGCTTCCCGGATGAGATAGGGCTGCGGCACGCGCGAGAGCTTGAAGCACTGGTCGAGCGGCATGTCGGGGTTGGCGCGATGGGCCTCGATCCCGAGCACTCCACCCGGCTTGAGCACCTGATAGGCGCTGTGCAGGAATGCCTGCAGGACCATATCGGTCGACATGCCGTGCACGTTCTCGAACATCATGTCGTGCGTGTTGCGGAAGGTGACCACCATATCCGCCGAGTCGGGCGCACCCAGATACATGTAATCCGGCAGCACGAACGGCTCGAGTCTCACCTTGCCGTAGACGGCCGGGTCCGAGGCAAGCTTCTGCCGGAAGTGCTCGGCGCTGTTGTGCTCGAAGCCGGTCGTACCGGCAAGAGGCGCCTCCGCCTCGATCAGCTCACCGTGGTCCCGGAGGAATGGCGCCAGGATCTCGGTGTACCAGCCGCCGCCCGGAAGCACCTCGACCACACGCATGTCCGGGCGAATCCCGAAGAACTCGAGCGTCTGCACCGGGTGGCGGTACTCGTCGCGTTGCGCGAATGCGGGCGTGCGCCACGACCCGTGGACGGCGGCTTCGAGACCCTGCTGGGTCGCCGCCGGCGCGGCCGCCAGTGCTGGCGCGCCTTGCGCCGACAGCAGCAGCGCCGTGGCGGCAACGGCTCCAACCTGGAGCATCACGGCCGCTCTCTTGCGGAAACGCCGACCGAAGAAATGGGACAGGGCTTGAGGCATCGAGCGCACGGGTATTCTCCTCGTTCGGCAGCCGTGGATGATGGCGCGACCGGGTATTTTACATATATATCATCCCCGGCTCCAGCGCTGTCACACTCCCATGACGGCGCCGCAGCGGCCGCTGAACTGACGCCACTCTCCTGCCTCACGCGTGACGAGCGTCGCTCGACGACGAGCTACCGAGTGCTAATGTGCCCGACAACAGCCTCCATCACTGACACCGTGGTGATCCTCGCGCCTCTCAACTGCCCGCATGCCGGTGCGCAACGCGCGGAGGCACTTGCGAAATACCTGACCGAGCACGGCGTGCCCAACCTCCGGACGGCGGAATACCGCGTGGCCGCCGTCGGCACGGACCCAGCGACCCGCCTATGCGGACGCATCATCAGGCGGCGCTGGCAACTGCTTCCGCCAATACTTCCGCGCCCGCGCCCGGGCGTCGCGCGCCCTCGCTCAACACGCGGCGGAATTCGTTCGCACCAGGCTCACCTGCGTACAGACCCTGCATGTGACGGACGACGGCGGTCAGCTTCTCACCGCGTGCCAGCTGACGCTCGGTGTAGCGCTGCATGCGCGCTATGGCGCGCTCCCGCGCAATGGCGTCGAATGTCTGCCCGCTCGCTCGAGCATTGGCTGGGGTCGGTTGTGCACCGAATACGAGCGCGTCGAGCCGGGCGAGGACCATGGGCCGGTGATACGCCTCGCGCCCGAGCATGATGCCATCCAGGCCATCGAGCGCACGGAGAACCGCGCCCGGCTCGCGCAGGCCGCCGTTGACCACCACCTGCAGGTCGGGAAAGGCCCGCTTGAGGTGACTCACGACCTCGTATTGCAGCGGCGGGATCTCCCGATTGTCCTGCGCCGACAGTCCGCCCAACACGGCTTTGCGCGCATGCACGATCACTGCGTCGCAGCCCGCATCGCGCACCAGGCCCACCAAGCGGTGAAGCGCGGCTTGCTCCGCTTCGTCGAAGCGATGGCTGGCTTCGATGGCGGCTCTGCCCCGTCCCTCGATGACTCCTATTCTCATCTTGACCGTCACCGGCACACGAACGGCTGCGCGCATGGCAGCTACACAGGCAGTCACGGTTTCCGGCCGTTGCATCAGGTAGGCGCCGAACACACCGCCGGTTGCCCGGTCGCTCGGGCAACCGCAGTTGAGGTTGATCTCGTCATAGCCCGCCTGCTCGCCCAGGCGGGCCGCGGCGGCCAGCTCCTGCGGATCACAGCCGCCGAGCTGCAATGCGACCGGGTGCTCCTCCGGGTCGAACTCGAGCAGCGGAGCGCAATCGCCCTGCATCAGATCGGCCGCGGCGATCATCTCCGTGTACAGAAGCATCCGCGCCGAGAAGCCGCGCAGGAAGTACCGGCAGTGGCGGTCCGTCCGCCCCATCATGGGGGCGACGCTGATTTTCCTTTCCATGATCAAAGCGTTAGGCCCATCAGATTCAATCGCAGCCGACACGGCTGCACGCAATTCTAGGGGCTTTTCGGACGCATGACTTGCGCACGCGCGAGCAGCTTCGGCGCGCCCAGCCGTTCCGTCCACTGCGCAAAGCGGTCCGTGGGTCCCCGCCACCGGATGTCATCGACCTGCGCCAACAGGTGCGCATCGGTGCGCAGCGTCGCGAGGTTCTTGAACAGCAGCGCCAGCTCGCGCCGCTCGCCGAGCACCTCCTGCGGGAAGTCCTCGATCGGGCCGTAGCTCGCGATCAGCGCCGCCGCGCGCTTGGGGCCGATGCCCG
>JASHVV010000251.1 GCA_030044385.1 Gammaproteobacteria bacterium | reverse complement strand
CGCACGTGGGCGCGGGCGCCGCTCGGGAGGGCATTCACGGCCCGCGCCGTGGCCTGCCACCAGGCTTCGGGGGACTGCTCGGAGAATCCGGGGGCGGGCCGGCTGACCTCGAGCGGGGCGGAGGCGGAGGCCGCGACCGCCCCTTGCTCCGTCAGGAGAACTGCCTTGACACTCGAGGTGCCGATGTCGATGCCGAGATACAGCGCAGCGCTCCGGTCGGGAGAAATACCCGGATCTATGGTAGCGGTATCAGATCGCGAGTGTCAATTGCATCGTCGCCGACATGACAGCGCTGTCGTCCCCTTTGGCTAACGCGCGGTTGGCGTACCCGCCGGTCCGGTGACCTGGAGGCTGGCCGTCCGCAGGTGCACCGAATCCGTGCCGGCCATGACCTCGAACGTGCCGGGCTCCACCACGTGGCGCATGTTCTCGTCCCAGATGGCGAAGTCGTGCCAGCCGAGCGTGAATCGCACCCGGGTCGATGCCCCCGGCGCCAGCGATACCCGCTTGAACCCCCGCAGCGCTTCCGTCGGCTCCGTCACGGAAGTGACGAGCTCGTGCAGATAGAGCTGCACGACCTCGTCGCCCGCGACCTTCCCGGTATTGCGGACGGTAACGGTGACGGTCACCTGGCCGTTCGAGGGGATGCTGGCGGCGGAAAGCACCGGCGGCCCGACCTCGAAGGTGGTGTAGGAGAGACCGTAGCCGAAGGGGAAGAGGGGCGAGTTGTCCGCGAACTGATAGCCGCGATGGGCGCTCGGCTTCTCGTCGTAATTGTAGGGCACGAAGCCCACCGACCGCGGGATGGTGACGGTCAGCTTGCCGCCGGGGTTGGTTTTCCCGAAGAGCGCGTCCGCCATGGCGGTGCCGCCCTCCTGACCCAGGTACCAGCCCTCGATGAGGGCGTTGGCCTCGTGCGCGATCCGGTCCACGGCCAGCGGGCAGCCGTTGATCAGCACGACGACCACCGGCTTGCCGAGTGCGAACATCGCATCGGCGAGCTGCTGCTGCTGATCGATCAGCGCCAGGCTGTCGCGGTCACCCAGGTGATTGTCGGCCCAGCCCTCGCGGCAGAGCGCATCGCGGGTGCCGATGGCGAGCACGATCTCGTCGGCGGTCCGGGCGACGCTCACCGCCTGCCGGATCAGCTTGCGGTTCTCCGCGGGCGTCGGCAGCACGATCTGATCGGTGTATTGATCCCCGTGCTCGACCAGCTTGACGCCGCGCGCATAAACCACGTGGACGCTGCGGCCTACGAGCGTGCGGATGCCCTGCAGGATGCTGACGGAATGGGCGGGCACGTTGGAATAGCCGCCGAGGCGGGCGACCGCGGCGTTGGGACCAATGACGGCCAGTGTCTTGATGCGATGGGCGTCGAGCGGCAGCGTGCCGTCGTTCTTGAGGAGAATGATGCTCTCCTGCGCCGCCTTCACGGCGATGGCGCGCGCCTGGGCGTCATCCGTGACCTTTTGCGCGTAGGCCGCATCGGCGTACGGATGCTCGAACAGGCCCGCCAGGAATTTGAGCCGGAGGACCCGGCGGACCGCGGTGTCGATCTCCGCCTGCGTGACTTTGCCCTGCGCCAGCGCCTGCGGCAGGTTCGCGAACGCCTCGCCGTCCGGCATGTCGTCGTCCACGCCCGCCCGCAGGGCCATGGCGCCTGCGTCCGTGAGGTTGCCGGCGACGTGATGCAGCGACTGCAGTTGCTCGATGCCCTCGTAGTCGCTCAGCACGACCCCCTTGAAGCCCCATTGCTTGCGCAGCAGGTCGGTGAGCATCCAGCGGTTGGCGTGGGAGGGAATGCCGCCGATCTCGTTGTACGAGGCCATCACCACCTGGGCGTTCGCGTCCTGGAGGGCGGCCTGGAATGCCGGCAGGTACATCTGCAGCAGCGTCCGGCGGGTGATCTCGACGGGGCCCACGTTGGTGCCGGCTTCCGGCACGCCGTAGGCCGCCATATGTTTGAGAGTGGCGAACACGCGGTCAGGACCCAGAGGCAGCGTGTTGCCTTGTAGGCCACGCACCTCCGCGACGCCCATCTGGCTTGCGATATAGGGGTCTTCGCCGAAGGTTTCCTCGATGCGTCCCCAGCGCGGATCGCGGCCCAGGTTGATGACCGGTGTCAGCAGCAACTGCACGCCGCGTGCGCGCGCTTCCCGCGCGACCACCGTGTAGACCTGGGTGATGAGCGCGGGATCCCAGGTGCTGCCGAGCGCGATGGCCTGCGGGAAGCTCGTGGCGTCCCGCGCCATGTACCCGTGCAGCCCCTCCCCGTGAAACAGCGTCGGAATCCCGAGGCGGGTGTCATCCACCGAGTAATGTTGCACGGCATTGATGAACGCTACCGTCTGGGCGGGATCGCGAAACACGTTCTGCAGCGGATCGTTGGACTCCAGGGGGACGCGGTCGCTGGGCCTGGCGACCTGCCCGATCCCGTAGGGGAACAGGCGCGCCGCCTTCGCGGCATCGAAGTCTCCATTGGGGTCCTCGACCTCGCCCTTGTCCTGCCAGATGCAGGAGATCTGCGCGATCTTCTCCTGCAGGGTCATGCGGGAGATGAGATCGTTGACGCGCGCATCGACCGCCGCGTGCGGGTCCTTGTAGAGCGGCTGGCCGGCGGCGTGGGCGCCGAGGCTGGCGAGCGCCAGGGGGAGAGCCAAGGGGAGGGCCAGGGTGAGAGCGGTGGCCGCGGCGAGCGCGCGGTGCCGGCGCCGGCCGGCGCCTGAGATGCGGGTCTGCGACAAGATCTTCCCCCTTCGACGTTGCGGCCGCGGCAGTTATGGTAACGATATCATAGGCGCTCAGAGTTTGTAGGCTTGCTTGGGCAGCGCGTAGGCGAGCGCGCGGGCGACCTCGCCGGCTTCGTCCTCCGGGAGGCGGTGCTCGGCGACGAGGCGGGCGAGGTAGGCACAGTCGACGCGGCGGGCGACGTCGTGGCGGGCGGGAATCGAGAAGAACGCGCGGGTGTCGTCGTTGAAGCCGACGGTGTTGTAGAAGCCGGCGGTCTCCGTGGTCTGCTCGCGGAAGCGCATCAGGCCCTCGGGGCTGTCGTGGAACCACCAGGCCGGGCCGAGCTTGAGGGCCGGGTAGTGGCCGGCCAGGGGCGCGAGCTCGCGGCTGTAGGCGGACTCATCGAGCGTGAAGACGATGATCGTCAGGGCGCGCTCGTTGCCGAAGCGGTTGAGCAGCGGACGTAGCGCGCCCACGTAGTCGGTCGGCGTCGGGATATCGCCCCCGATGTTGGGCCCGAACCGCGCATGCAGCGAGGCGTTGTGGTTGCGCCAGGAGCCCGGGTGGATCTGCAGGACGAGGCCGTCATCCAGGCTCATCCGCGCCATCTCGGTGAGCATCTGGGCGCGGAAGGCCTCGGCGTCAGCGGCGGCCACTGCGCCGGTGCCCGCGGCGCGCAGGACGCGCTCGAAGAGGGATTCCGCCTCGCGTGCGCTCAGGTCCGCCGTACGCGCGGTCGGATGGCCGTGGTCGGTGGAGGTGGCGCCCATCTGCGCGAAGAAGGCGCGGCGCTTGCGGTGCGCGGCGAGATAGCCGCCCCAGGTGGCGGTGTCCTCGCTGGTGAGCTCGGCCAGGCGCGCGAGCTGCGCCGCGAAGCCGGGTGTCTCCGGATCGACGACCGGGTCCGGCCGGTAGGCGGTGATGACCCGGCCCTTCCAGCCGCTCGCGCGGATCGCGGCGTGGTGAGCCAGGTCATCGAGCGGCGATTCGGTGGTGGCGAGCACCTCGATGCCGAAGCGCTCGAAGAGCGCGCGCGGACGGAAGGCCGGCTGCGAGAGGCGCTCGGCGATGCGGTCGAACGTCCGGTCGGCATTCGCGGCGGTGAGCGGCGCCTCGGTCTCGAACACGGCGCTCAGCACCCAGTCGAGCCAGAGCCGCGTCGGCGTGCCGCGGAAGAGGTAATAGTGCGCGGCGAGCTTGCGCCAGATGGCGCGCGGCTCGAGCGGCGGGCGCCCGGCCGCGGCGGCCGGCACGGCCTGCGGGGGGACGCCCAGCTCTTCCAGGCTCAGGCCCTGGCTGTAGAGCATGCGGACCACGTAGTGGTCCGGCGTCAGGAGGAGCGATACCGGATCGCTGAACGGCGCGTCCTCCGCGAACCAGCGCGGATCGGTATGGCCGTGCGGACTGATGATGGGCAGGGCGCGAACGCTGTTGTAGAGTCTGCGCGCGATGGCGCGCGTGCCGGGGTCCGCCGGGAACAGGCGGTCCGGATGCAACGAGCCGGCAGAGTCCCAATTGGAGTGATCGTTCATGGCAAATTCTCATTCAGAAACGCACGGTTCCGCCCGAGAGCGGGAAATCATCGCTGCGCGCGTCATCGTCACCTGTCCGGGGCGCAACTTCGTCACGCTCAGGATCGAGACCCGCTCGGGCGTCTTCGGCCTCGGCGACGCGACGCTCAACGGCCGGGAGCTGGCCGTGGCAGCGTACCTCGAGCATCACGTGATCCCCAACCTGATCGGGCGCGACGCCGGGCGCATCGAGGATACCTGGCAATTCCTCTACCGTGGCGCCTACTGGCGGCGGGGACCGGTGACCATGACGGCGATCGCCGCGGTGGATGTCGCGCTCTGGGACATCCTGGGCAAGATGGCGGGGCTGCCGCTCTATCGCCTGCTCGGCGGCCGCTCGCGCGACGGCGTGTTGGTGTACGGCCACGCGAACGGGCGCGACATCGAGGAAGCGACAGCGGAAGTGGGACGGTATGTCTCGATGGGCTATCGCGCGGTGCGCGCCCAATGTGGCGTTCCGGGCGTGAAGAAGCCCTACGGCGTCTCCCGCCTCAAAGACGCGTACGAGCCCGCAGAGAGCGAGCTGCCGGCGGAGACGGAGTGGTCGACACCCGCCTATCTCGAGATCGCGCCGAAGCTCTTCGAGCGGCTGCGCGCCGATCACGGCCGCGAGCTCGAGCTGCTGCACGACGTGCATCACCGGCTGATGCCGGTGGAGGCGGCGCGGCTCGCGCGCGACCTCGAGCCGCACCGGCTCTTCTGGCTGGAGGATGCGACGCCGGCGGACAACCCGGACGGCTTCGAGCTGATCCGCCGCCACTCGGTCACGCCGCTCGC
>JASHVV010000250.1 GCA_030044385.1 Gammaproteobacteria bacterium | reverse complement strand
AATTCCCGGGGGCGTGAAAAACACGGACGTTTTTCCCGCAGCCTACAAGGACGTACTCGCGGCGGCCCCGGGAATTCCCTTTGCAAGCGAGCCCCGGGGACCTGATTTTCAGGCGTCCCTAGTTCGTCCCGGGCTTGACGAACTTCAAAGTAAACCGATCGCTCTCCCCGATCGCCTGATACCTGCCCCGATCGATGTTCCCCAGCCGATAAACCGGCGGCAGCGACCAAACCCCCGCCGGATAATTCTTCGTATCCCTGGGATTGGCATTGACCTCCGAGGTAGCCACCAGCCTGAACCCCGCCCCCTCGATCATCCGTATCGCATAGTCCTGCCTGACATACCCATTCTTCGCCCACGGGTCCTGCGCCACCCCCGGATTGCCCCGGTTGTCCACCACCCCCAGCACCCCGCCCGGCGCCAGCGCCCGATAGAGCGTGGCCAGCGCCTGCGGCGCATCCCCCAGGGCCATCCACTCATGCAGGTCGCCGAAGCTCAGCACCATGTCCACCGACCCCGGCGGGACGACATCCGCGCCGTTGAGCGGCAACGTCACCACCTTCACCCGGCCATAAAGGTCAGGCCGGGACGCGAGCAACTGCCGGTACCGCGCCAGCCGCGCCGTCAGGAACCGGCTGCCCGGGTCCGGCGCGATCACCCCCGCGTAGTACTGCCCGCGCGCATGCACCAGCGGCGCCACGATCTTCGTGTACCAACCCGACTCCGGCCACGCCTGCAATACCCGCGTGCCCGGCCGGATGCCGAAGAACAGGAGCGTCTCCTTGGGATGCCGGAATCCGTCCCGCGCGCGGTCCTCCGCCGTGCGCTGGTTGCCGGCCAGGATGACATCCAGGGCGCCGGCGGTCGTCTGCCGGCCGCTGGTCGTCACGCAGCCGGCGAGCAACGCCGCGCCGCCCACGACGCCTGCCAGGATTCCAAGGAGAGCCGCTCGCTTCACGGATGGACGCATTCCCGCCATTTTGGCGGGCTCCTCGGTCAAAAAAAACCCCGCCGGAGCGGGGTTTGTCTCAAAGGTGTAACGGACGCCGATTTTAGCGTCGGAACGGACCGCCGCCTTGGCGTGCGCGCGGTGCTCGCTCCTGGGCCTCATTGACCCGTAACGCCCGCCCATTCATCTGAAAGCCGTTCAGGGCCTGAATTGCCCCCTGGGCCTCGCTCTGCGACATCTCGACGAAACCGAAGCCGCGCGGCCGGCCGGTTTCCCGATCGTTGATGAGCTTGACCGATTCCACCTTGCCATGACGCTCGAACAGCGCTTTCACGTCCTGCTCGGTGGCATTGAAGGGCAGATTGCCCACATAGATCGTCGTCATCCGGAAATCTCGTGGAGATACTAACTCGCAGCATGCTACTCCCGGTTTTTGCCGATGGCAAACACCGACTGTAGCAAATCTCCCACACCCCTCCGGCTAGCTCCCGGCCGGCTCCAGGTAGGCGTAGCCGTCCAGCTCGTTCTCGTAGAACCGCTTCAGCATCTGGCTCTCGGCGATGGTCATGCGTCCTTCCCGGATCGCCCGCTCGCAGTCCCGCGCCAGGGCGGGGTAGAAGTCCGCGACGTCATACTCCATGTACTCGAGCACCTTGTTGGCGGTATCGCCCTTGACGATCTCCTCGATCCACCAGCCCCCCTCGTCGTGCAGCCGCACGTGCACCACGTGAGTGTCACCGAAGAGGTTGTGCAGGTCCCCCAGGGTCTCCTGGTAGGCGCCCACCAGGAAGGCCGCCAGGTAGTACTTCTCTCCGGGCTTCAGGTCGTGCAGCTCCAGAGTGCGCTTGACGTCCCGCAGCGACACGAAGTGGTCGATCTTGCCGTCCGAGTCGCACGTGATATCCGCCAGCGCCCCCATGCGTGACGGCCGCTCGTCCAGCCGATGGATGGGCATGATCGGGAAGAGCTGATCGATCGCCCAGCTGTCCGGCAGAGACTGGAAGACCGAGAAATTGCAGAAGTAGGTGTCGGACAGGATCGACTCCAGTCCTTCGAGCTCCTCCGGCAGCCGTTCCAGCCGGCGGCAGCAGTCCCGCACCCGGGCGCACGTCGCCCAGAAGAGCCGTTCCGCCAGGGCGCGAAACTCCAGCGACAGGAGGCCGAGATTGAACATCTGCAGCACCTGGTCGCGGGCCGTCAGGGCGTCGTGGTAGCACTCCACCAGCCGCCGCTCGGTCACGGAGCGGAACGCCTCGAACAGGTCCCGGATCGGCTGCGGCAGCTCCTCGTCCCCCGCGTAGTCCTCGTCCTCGCGGCCGGTCACGCGGAACTTGTCGAGTGCCGAAGAGCCCAGCGCGTCGAACACCAGGACGCTGTGGTAGGCCGCGATCGCTCTGCCGGACTCGCTGATGATCATCGGATGCGGGATGTCACGGGCGTCGCAGACGCTTGCGATCCGATAGACGACATCGCTCGCGTACTCGTTCAGCGTGTAGTTCATCGAGGACGAGTAGTTCGTGCCGCTGCCGTCATAGTCGACGCCGAGGCCTCCTCCGACGTCGATGTACTGGAGCCCGGCTCCCATGAGCTTCAGCTCCGCATAGACGTGCGCCAGCTCGTTGATGGCGTCCTTCACGCGGCGGATGTCCTGAAGCTGACTGCCGGGGTGGCAGTGCACGAGCTGCAGGCAATCCAGCATCCCGCGCTCCTTGAGCAGACCGAAGAGCTCCAGGATCTCGGTGATGAAGAGGCCGAACTTGGACTTCTCGCCCGCCGACTCGCGCCAGCGGCCCGAGCCCTCGGTGAAGAGCTTCACCCGCACGCCGATGCGCGGCCGCACCTGGTAGCGGTCGGCATGCTTCAGGATGAGCCCGAGCTCGTCGAAGTTCTCCACCACCGGAATGATGGTGCGTCCGAGCTTGGTGGCGAGCGTCACCGCCTCGATGTAGCTGTCGTCCTTGAAGCCGTTGCAGACGATCAACCGCTCCGGCGCGTTCTCGGTCATCGCCATCACGGCGAGCAGCTCCGGCTTGGAGCCGACTTCCAGGCCGAAGCCGAACTCCCTGCCGTAACGGTAGACCTCCTCGACCACGAGGCGCTGCTGATTCACCTTGATGGGAAACACCGCCGCATAGCGGTTGCGGTAGTCGTTTTCCGCGATCGCCTGCGCGAACGCGTCATGCAGATGCTTCAGGCGATGCGCCAGAATATCCGAGAAGCGCACGACCACCGGCGTGGTCAGGTCGCGGGCCTCCAGGCCCTCGACCACGTCATAGAGATCGATGTCCCGCCCGGGCTGCGCGTCGGGCCGCACCACCACGTGGCCGGCTGCGTTGATGCCGAAGTAACCCTTGCCCCACGCATTGAGGTGGTAGAGCTCCAGGGAGTCCTCGATGCGCCAGGGCTGGGCGGGGTTGAACTTGCGAGCGCCGTTCAGAGCGCTCTTCGGATCTACGTTCATTGGCGGAAATCGTTGAGACGATTTCCGCGAGACCCTACACGATTTCCGCGGGCCAGGGAACGGCCCTGGCCCGCTGTGCAGTGCTCTCGGCGCTTCGCGCCGGAAGAAATATCTCTTTTCAAAGTTCGCGGGCGATGGGGCGCTTCGGGTCGCGGATCCATTCGCTCCAGCTGCCGGCGTACAGCCGCGCTCCCTGGAGGCCGGCCACCTCGAGTGCCAGCAGATTGTGGCACGCGGTCACGCCCGAGCCGCACATGCAGATCGCCGCATCCGGCGGGACCCCCTCGAGCGTCTTCGCAAACCGCTCGCGCAGCGTCCCGCGATCGAGGAAACGCCCGGCCGCGTCCAGGTTGTCGGTGAACGGGTGATTGCGCGCCCCGGGAACGTGTCCCGCGACCGGGTCGATCGTCTCGTTGCGGCCGGCAAACCGCTCGGCGCTGCGGGCATCGACCAACACGACGTCCGCGCTGGCGAGCCGCCCCTTGGCGAGCAGACCCTCGAGCTCGAGACTGCTCACCACCCAGTCCGCGTCCGGTTGCGGCTCGAAACGGCGGGCCGGTCGGCCGCGATCCGCCGGCGACCCGGTGTCGAGCGGCAGACCCTCCTGCTGCCAGGCCGCCAGGCCGCCGTCCAGCACCGCGACCTTCGCGTGCCCCAGCCAGCGCAGCAGCCACCAGAGCCGTGCCGCGTACGCCCCGGGGCCCTGATCGTATGCAACGACCTGCACCTGGCGGTCGATGCCCCACTGCCCGAGCCGTGCGGCGATCGCATCGATTGCCGGCAGCGGGTGTCGGCCCGTGGACGCGGAAGCCGGGCCGGACAGGTCGTGGTCCAGGTCCGCATACAGCGCACGCGGGATGCGCGCGCCTGCGTAGGCGTTGCGGCCCCACTGTGGGCGCCCGAGCTCGAAGCGGCAGTCGATGACCGCGAGGTCCGGGTCCTCGAGCCGCTTGGCGAGCTGCCGCGGAGTTATGAGCGTCGTCTGAGACATATCCGAAGGACTCCCGATCTCGCTACAATTCCCCAATGGCGATCGAAGTTTACTGGGGCAGCGGCAGCCCGTACGCCTGGCGGGTGCTGCTGGCGCTCGAATACAAGCGCCTGCCCTACGTGAGCCACCTGCTGCAGTTCTCCAAGCAGGAGCACAAATCGCCGCAGATGCTCCACCTGAATCCCCGCGGCCGGGTTCCCGTGCTCAAGGACGGGGACTACGTGTGCTTCGAGTCGCTGGCCATACTCTACTACCTCGACCTCAAATATCCCGATCCGCCGCTCTTCGGACGCAGTCCCGAGGAGGCCGGCACCATCATGCGGGTGATCTGCGAGTACCAGGCCTACATCGAGCCGCACCTGGCGCGCATCGCCGAGGCGGTGTTCTCGAAGACCGCCGACCTGCGCAGCGACCCGATCACGCGCGCCATGCACGCGGCCGCGAGCGAAGCGCGCACGATCGAGGGCCGGCTGTCGAAATCCGACTGGGTGGTCGGCGAGAGCTACTCGGCGGTCGACATGGTCATCTTCCCCGGCTTCCAGTTGCTGAAGCGCGCGCTCGAGCGGCCCGAGGCGCGGGAGCTCGCGTCCCGCTTCATGCCGGTGGAGGTGAATTATCCGGCGGTTGCCCGCTGGGTCGCGCGCATCGAATCCCTCCCCGGCTACGACCGCACCTATCCGCCGCATTGGATTGGCTCAAAGCCGCCTGCGGCGCTTTGAGCGGCCGGCCATGTAACTCCCCTTGACCCCGCGGCCCGAGGGCGGCCTCGGGCCGCTTGCTCACTTGCTTTCGCACGGACTACGTGCACGCGCAGTGCCGAGATTGGTACGCTATGCGCATCATGACCGATCACAAGATCCACGTAGAGTTTCCCGGCCGCATTCTCATCGTCGGCTTCGGCAGCATCGGGCAGGGTGTCCTGCCCCTCATCCTGCGCCACATCGGCATTACGCCCGATCGCATCACCATCGTCACCGCCGAGGACCGTGGCAGCGCCGAGGCGGCCCGCTACGGCGTCCGCTTCGTCAAGGAGCGCCTCACTCGCGAGAACTATCGCCGGGCGCTCCACCCGCTGCTCGGGCGCGGCGACTTCCTGATCAACGTCTCCGTGGAGGTCTCGAGTCTCGCGCTCATCAAGCTTTGCTGGGAGAAGGGCGCGATGTACCTCGATACGTGCATCGAGCCCTGGCCGGGCGGCTATACCGATCCGACCGTTCCCGCGGGCCGCCGCACCAACTACGCCATGCGCGAGGAAATGCTGGCGTTGCGGCCCGGCAATCCGCATGCGCCGACCGCGGTGATCACCCACGGCGCCAATCCGGGCCTCGTGTCGCACTTCATCAAGCAGGCGCTGCTCAATATCGCCGCCGACATCCAGGTGGACGCCGGGCAGCCGGCCTCGCGCGCCGAATGGGGCGGGCTCGCGCACCAGCTCGGCGTCAAGGTCATCCACGTCGCCGAGCGCGACTTCCAGGTCACGCGTGTGCCCAAGGAGCCCGGCGAGTTCGTCAATACCTGGTCCATCGACGGCTTCGTGAGCGAGGGCTCGCAGCCGAGTGAGATGGGTTGGGGCACCCACGAGCGGAATTTTCCCCGCGACGGCAAGCGCCACGACTTCGGCTGCATGGCCGCCATCTATCTCATGCAGCCCGGCGCCGGCACGCGCGTGCGCACGTGGACGCCGCTGGCGGGGCACTTCCACGGCTTCTGTATCACGCACGGTGAGGCCATCTCGACTGCCGACTATCTGACTGTCCGCGACGGCGCGCAGGTTGTGTACCGCCCCACGGTGCATTACGCCTACCATCCGTGCGACTGCGCCGTCATGTCCGTCCACGAGCTGGTCGGCCGCAACTACGTGCAGCAGGAGCGTCAGCGGATACTGATGGACGATATCTCGGGCGGCATCGACGAGCTGGGCGTCCTGCTCGCCGGACACAAGAAGAACGCCTATTGGTACGGCTCGCAGCTCTCCATCGAGGAAGCGCGTCAGCTCGCGCCATACAACAACGCGACCAGCCTGCAGGTCACGATCGCCGTGCTCTCCGGGGTGGTATGGGCGATGGAGAACCCGAACTGCGGGCTCGTCGAGCCCGAGGAAATGGACTACCGGCGCAACCTGGAAATCTGCACGCCGTATCTCGGCCCCGTCGTCGGCCGATATACCGACTGGACGCCGCTGCACGAGCGTGAGCGCCTGTTCCCGGAAGACCTCGACAAGACCGATCCCTGGCAGTTCAAGAACGTTCGGGTGGCATGGTAGGCGCGCCGTAGTCGATCTCAATGATGACCAGCGTACGGCTGCCGCCAGGGATTTCCACGGTTACTTCGTCGTCCAGACTTCGACGCAGCAGCGCACGTCCGAGCGGCGAGTCCATGCTGATATAGCCAGGCTCGCGATCGAACTCGTCAGGTCCCACGACGCGGTAGCGCGACTGCGCTCCATCGTCGGACTCCACCGTTACCCAGGCTCCGAAATACACTTTCTTGCGGTCGCCCGGCGGCTGATCGACGACAACCATGCCGTCGAGGCGCTTACGTAGAAAGCGTACCCGCCGGTCGATTTCCCGCAAGCGGCGTTTACCATAAGTGTACTCGGCGTTCTCGGAGCGATCGCCCTGAGCGGCCGCCTCAGCCACCGCCTGCGTCACGCGCGGGCGCTCGATTCGCCAGAGTTGCTCCAGCTCCGCGCGCAGACACCGCTCCCCTTCCGGTGTGATGTATTTCGAAGCCGCCGGCGCGGGTGCCCGGAATCGTCCCATGACGCTGATTTTGTCAAAACCCCGGGGTTCTGTGGAGCCGTTCACGGACTGCGCGGCGCCGCGAAACTACGCTTTCCGCGTGGCTACCAAGTACTACACGCACTTCGTGACGGATGAGCTGAGCGCACCGACCGCGATTCCCTCGAGCGAGTGGAGCGGCGTGGTCGAGTTGCGGCATCCGCTGGAGACCGGCGGTGGCACACGGGAGCTGCGGTCCCTGCTCGCGCAGAGCTTCGATCTGGATTCGGAAGAGATCAAGATTCTGCACTGGGCGCGCGTGCACTGACGGTCGGTTCGGTTATCCCCTAGCGGACTTCCTTCCCTTCATCGAAAGTCCGCATTCAAACCCCCGGTCCTCTGGTCCGGGGGTTTTTTTACGCCTGCCGGGTCGCCAAATGCCGACGGGGAGGGGCGAGCGGCTGCAAGGGCCGGGTGTCATAATCCCCGCACGATGAAGTCGTCCTCTGTCCGCATGGCCGTGGCGGCGGCGTGCCTGTCCCTCGCCATCGGCGCCTGCTCGCTGCTGCGGCCGCCACCGCGGTTCGCTCAGGTCCCGCCCAAGAAGGCCGCGCCGCCCCCCCAGCCTGCCGCGCCGCTGCCGGTCCAGACGGAGCGTTTCGTGCTCGCGCCGGGACAGGACGTGGTCGGATCCCTGCAGATCGTCACGGTCGACAAGGGCCAGACGCTGAGCGATATCGGCCGACTCTTCAATGTCGGCTTCGAGGAGATGACCCGGGCCAATCCCGACGTCGATCCCTGGATACCCAAGCCCGGCACCCGCGTGGTCGTGCCGACGCAGTTCGTGCTGCCGGATGCTCCCCACCGGGGCATCGTCGTGAACCTCGCCGCGATGCGGCTCTTCTACTTTCCCCCGCACGAGCGCGGCCAGCCGCAGGTCCTCATCACCCACCCCGTCGGCATCGGCCGTCGCGGCTGGAAGACTCCGCAAGGGGTTACACACGTTCTCTGGCACGAGAAGGATCCCATCTGGCGCGTCCCGCCCTCGATCCTCGCCGAGCATGCGAAGGAAGGCGAGCCGCTGCCCAAGGTGGTGGGTCCCGGACCCGACAATCCGCTCGGCGACTACGCGCTGCACCTCGGCTGGCCGGGCTATCTGATCCACGGAACCAACAAGCCGGTGAGCGTCGGCCTGCGGGTGAGCCACGGGTGCGTTCACCTGTTTCCCGAGGACATCGCGCAGATCTTCAAGATGGTGCCGAACGGGACCGAGGTCCGCGTCGTGAACCAGCCGTATGTGTTCGGCTGGCGCGACGGACGCCTGGTTTTGCAGTCCTCGGGTCCCCTGATAGACGACAAGCGTCCCTGGCAGAAGCAGTCGCGCCGCATGGTCGGCCGCCTGCTCACCCGTGCGCAGCGCAAAGAGCTCGAGCGGCACCACCAGAAGATCGACTGGGGCCGCGTCGCGCAGCTCGTCGCTGCGCCGGTCGGCGTGCCGGTTCCGGTCTCGGGCATCGCCGCGAGTCCGGACCCCGCCGCCCAGGGCCAGGACGACGCCCTCGAGCGCGTGATCGCCCGCGCGCCTCTGGTGCAGAACACCCTGCCGGACGGCTCCACCTGGGACGGGAAGACGGATCTGCCGTTGACCGATGC
>JASHVV010000249.1 GCA_030044385.1 Gammaproteobacteria bacterium | reverse complement strand
GCCCGCTCCATCGAGCAGAACCGGGCCCCCCGAGACAAGATCAACCGCGGCTTCACCGTGCTCAACAAGATGGCGCGGGCCTCGGCGCGGCATCCGCGCATCCGGCAGATGCTGGTCTCCGGTCCGCTGGAGTACATCGTCGATGCGCCCAAGGCGCGGGCACTGGCGCTGAAGCGGCTGTCGCCGGTCGCGCAGGGATATCTGGAGAGTCTCTGCGAATAGGCCTTAGGCCATAATGTACACATGGATGAAGCCCTGGAGGTGCGTCAGTTCTGGCTGGGAAAGGTGCCGCTGAAGCCCGAGGGGGTGACAGCGCGCCTGGCGCTGTGGTTCGGCAACGCTGCCGAGGAGCAGCGCCGGGCCGATGAGCTCATCCGCGCGCGCTTCGGCGCCCTCATCGATCGGGCGGCCGCCGGTGAGCTCTCCGCGTGGGCCGACAGCCCGCGACGCCGCCTGTCCCTCATCCTGCTGCTGGATCAGTTCCCCCGCCACGTCTACCGTGGCACGGAGCGCGCTTTTGCCACCGACCGGGATGCGCTCGCACTCACGCTCTCGGGCATGCAGTCGGCGGCGGATGCGGCGCTGACGCCCGTGGAGCGGATCTTCTTCTACATGCCGCTGCAGCATGCGGAGCTGCGCGACGCGCAGGAGGAATCCGTGGCGGCCTACCGCCGGTTGCTCGAGGAAGCGCCGCAGGAGCTCGCGGGGATCTTCAAGGATGCGCTCGAGTCAGCGGAGCTGCATCGCTCCATCGTGGCGCGCTTCGGCCGCTTTCCCCATCGCAATCGGTTGCTCGAGCGCCGCGGCACGGCCGAAGAAGAGGCCTATCTGCAGCAAGGCGGCCGGACCTTCGGCCAGGTCAACCCGGATCCGCGCGCGGATTGAAGCTGCCGAGCTGCGCGCGCATCTGCTCGTACAACGCCCGCGCCGCCGGCGAGTCGGCAGGAGGAAGGACGATCCTCAGCTGCACGTACTCGTCACCCGCCGGGTTGCCCGGAAGGCCGCGGCCCCGCAGGCGCAGCTTCTGACCGGATTGCGCTCCGGCAGGCACCTGCATATCGACAGGCCCCCCGAGCGTCGGCACTGTGACGGTCGCCCCGAGCGCCGCCTCCCATGGCGCGACCGGCAATGTCAGGGTGACGTCGCGGCCGTCCAGTTGATAGACGCGGTGCGGGCGGACATGCACTTCCAGATACAGGTCGCCGGCACGCCCCCCGCCGGGCGCCGCCTCGCCCTGGCCGGCGAGCCGGATACGCTGGCCGTCGGTGACGCCCGCCGGAATGGTGACGCGTACCGCGTGCGAGCGCAGCTCCAGCGTGCCATCGGGCTTGAGCTCCGGCCGCTTGAGATCGAGCGTGCGCGTTCCGCCCCCGAAGGCCTCCTCGAGGTCGATGTCGATGCGGGCGTGATGGTCGCGTCCGGCCTGTTGCTGCTGCTGCCGCCGGCCCGTCGCACCGAACGGACTGGCGCCGCCGAAGAGTGAGGAGAAGAAGTCGCTGAAGCCCTCGTCCTCGAACACGTGCGCCTCGCCGGCGCCGCGCGCGCGGCCGCCGCCACCGCCGCCGCCGCCGCCGCCCCTGAACTCGAAACCGCTCGCCCAGTCCGGCGGCGGGCGGAACTGCTGGCCGGACTTCCAGTCGCTGCCGAGCTGGTCGTAGGCGGCGCGCTTCTCCGGGTCCTTCAGCACCTCATAGGCCTCCTGCACCTCCTTGAACTTCTGCTCGGCATCCTTCTCCTTGCTGACGTCAGGATGGTATTTGCGCGCGAGCCGGCGGTATGACTTCTTGACGTCGTCGGCCGTGGCCGTGCGGGCCACGCCGAGAACCTGGTAGTAATCCCGGTATTCCATGAGCGAGGCAGCCCCCTTGGGAAGGCTTGGGAAATAGGTTGCCGATACGGCGGATGATGACATTGGGGGCGCCCCGAGAGAAGCCAAGCCCCACGACGCTCGAACGCGGTGCAGCGCCGCCGGCGGCGGTCCATTGCGATGCAACGGCGGCGTCAAGCGGCCGGAGTATGGTGACCTCCCGTCCGAAATCCCACGATGGAAGCTTGGGGTATGGTTCTTGCAGCCCGGACTCGTGTCCGACAACGTGCCGCCGCCCGCATGATGCGCCTCTCCCGTCCGCCGCCGACCCGGAACCTGCGGGTCTTCTGTGTCGCCGCTCGTCTGCGCAGCTTCAAGCTGGCCGCCGACGAGTTGTATCTGACACCGTCGGCGGTCAGCCACCAGATGAAGGAGCTGGAGGGGGCCCTGGGGGTGGAGCTGTTCGTGCGCAAATCGCGGGCCCTCGAGCTCACCGCGGCCGGCTCCACCCTGCTCGAGGAGATCGCGCCGTTGCTGACGGCGCTCGACCGCAGCGTGGCGCAAATCGCGCGGCGCAGCGGCGGCAGGCGGACGCTGCGCGTCCTGCTGCCGCCCTTCTTCGCGAGCGAGCTCTTCATCCCGCGGCTCACCGGCTTCTGCGCCGAGCACAGCGAGATCGACATTCAGATCGACACGCGGGATCCGCGGCCCTGCACCCACCCGCAGAGCGCCGACGTCTCCATCCTGCTCGCCGATGCGGAGCCGCAGGGAGTGCAGGCCGCGCGCCTGTTCATGCTTTCGCTGACGGCGGTGTGCGCCCCGCAGCACGCCGCGGCGGTGGCGCGACTCGGCGGCGCGGTGCTGCGGGAGCTGCCGCTCATAGTGCACAAGCCGCGTCCGTACGCCTGGGCGAGTTGGTCGGAGCAGATCGGGCTGGAGGCGCCGGAGCCCAGGAACGCGATCGAGCTCGACACGATGTATGCAGTGGTGCGGGCCGCCGAGCGCGGTGTCGGTGTCGCCCTGGTGCCGTCCCGGCTTTGCGAAGGATGGTTTCGGTCCGGCGCGCTGATCCGCATCTTCGCCACCGAGCTGCAGACAGCCGACACCTACTTCCTCGTGAGCCGCCGCAAGGACTGCGGCAGGCCCGAGGTGCAGGCGCTCACACGCTGGGCGCTGGCGCAGTTCCGCGAGGCGGCGGAGTGCCCGCGGCCCGTGGTCGAGGCGGCATGCGGATGAGTGCCGCTCATGCATCGCCGCAATTCTTTTCGTTTGTCGCGGCGCCGCGCCGCCGCCTATCCTGACAGCGTCACATCGGAACACATCCATGTCAGGAGATCGCAGTCATGTCGTCACTCAGCCGTAACATCCGCCGCGCAAACTCCGCCGTGCGCTCACAGGCGCTCGGCGCCGGACTCGCCCTCGCACTGATGAGCGCAGCCGCGCTGGCCGACGGAGCCCAACATCTCGTGTTCACGGCCTTCAGCGACGCAGCGGGTGGCGCAGATGTCGTAGCGGGCCGCTACGACGCGGCGCTCCAGGAGCTCAAGACCCATCCACTCGCCATGAACGTCGACCCGTCCGCCATCGCCACCAACCGCTGCGTGGCGTATTCCATGACCCTCCGGCGGAAGGAGGCACGCGCGGCGTGCGATGCCGCCGTGGACGCCGCCAGGGACGAGCGAAACAGCCAACCTTCGTTCTGGACCCAGTCGTCTTCATCCGGTGAGGATTACCTGACCGTCGCGTACGCCAACCGCGCGGTGATGCATTGGCTGTTGCAGGATGAAGCGGCCGCGCGCGCGGACCTCGCCAGTGCGCAAGCGCTGTCGCCGCGTGCAGCCTTCGTCGTGGAGAACCTCGCCGCGCTCAAGACGCACCGCGTCCTGGCAGAGGCGGGCACTCCCGCGCCGAAGAGCTGATGAGAGAGTAAAACGGGCCCGGGAGACGGAGCCGCCCTACCCCCCCTCAGGGCGGTTTTCGTCTCCCGACGCCCACCAGCCCGAGAATTCCGGGTCGGTCAGCGCCATCTGCGACACCGGTCCATAGCCGGCGACCGCGCTGCGGATCCGGGCCGCATCGCCGATCGCGACGACGGCCACCGAATCGGCCGCCGGGAACGCCTCCTCGATCACCGCCTGCGCCTCCGCGACACCGACCGCCGCGAGCTGCGCGGGATAATCGTCGATGTATCCCTTGCCGAGGCCGTAGAGCTCGATCTCCGCCAGGACCGCGGCCCAGTCCGCGGCCGTCTCCAGGCCGAGCGGGTACTGTCCGAGCGTGTAGGCGCGCGCGGAATCCAACATCTCGCGGCTCACGCCGTCGCGCCGCAGCCGCTCGAGCGTGCGCAGCGCGAGGTCGAGCGCCCTGCCCGTGTTCTCCGTCTGGGCGAAGGAGCGCAGCGAGAACTCGCCGGGCACGCTGCCGCGCGCGAAGCCGGAGCGCGCCCCGTAGGAGAGGCCCGATTTGATCCGCAGCTCGCTGTTGAGCAGCGAGGTGAAGCGGCCGCCGAAGAGCGTGTTGACCAGGTCGAGCGCCGCGCGCCGCGGATAGCGCTTGTCGACGCCCACGTTGCCGATCCAGAAGTAGGTCTGCGCCGATCCGGGAAAGTCGACGAGCAGCACGCGCCGGCCGGCCACGGCGCCGGCCCGCG
>JASHVV010000248.1 GCA_030044385.1 Gammaproteobacteria bacterium | reverse complement strand
GCCCGGCCGGCGAAGTCGCCGGACTCCGAGCGTCGCGTCAGGCCGTAATGCGCGGTCAGATCGCTCAGCAGCTCGGCGTCACGGACGCAGGCCTGGGCGACGAAATCACTGGCCGCGAACACGCGCGGGAGCGAGTCGCGGACGTCGGGCGGCAGTGAGTCCAGCCGACCCGGCGAGCCGGCCTCGAGCGCATCCCGCTGCCGCTGCAGACACGCCCGAAGCTCCGCACCAGCGGCGAAGCCGTCAATCAATGGTGGCACCGCCGCCGCAGGCGCTCACAGCCAGTCGTTGTTACCGAGGTCGTGGATGGCGGCCTGGCCCAAGCGACGCGCCGCCCCCTTGAAGGTCGATGCCTCCGCGTAGATCTGCGCGGCGCCGGTGGCGTCTATCGATGCCTTGCGTCCCTCGATTTCGCTGTTCTCGATGTGCACGCTGGCATCGCGCGCACGGATGGCGATGCCGCCGGCGCTGATCCGGCTGTTGCTGATGTGGAGCTCGCACCCGTCCTCGGCGGTGATGGCGTTGCCGTCGAAGCGGATGTCCCGATCGTCGATGCTCAGCACCCGCTGTCCCTGGCAGACGATGGGCTCATGCAGTGTCTCGAGGGGCGCATCGGTAACCTTCGCCGCCCCTGCCGCGGCCTGGCTGCCCGATCCCGGCGAGGTCGCCACGATGCTGTATCCCGGCCCCTTGGCGAGGACGCGGCCGCCGGAGTCGGTCGTCGACTGTCCCATCGCCAGTCCAACGACGCCCCAAACCAGTGCAAGCCCCGCTCCGACCGTCAAAGCACGCCTGGAAATCGCATTCATGTGACGCTCCCGCAGCCCCGCGCAGATTTCGATTATGCGCCGAAAAAAAAGCCCCGCTTTTGGCGGGGCTCAAATATTGCGCGGAATAGGGGGTCTTGCTCCGCGTCTTTCAGGGAGGCCGCCCGCTTTGGGGTCGGGCACCTCCCCTAACCAGTACCGGCAAGGTTACCGGCTCATTCGCAAATTATCGATACCTCTTTAGAGGGGGGCGTTACATATCCATTCCGCCCATGCCGCCGCCCGGCGGCATGCCGCCGTGGCTGTGCTCCTCGTCCTTCGGGGCCTCGGCCACCATGACCTCCGTCGTCAGCAGCAGACCCGACACCGACGCCGCGTTCTGCAGCGCCAGGCGCGTGACCTTGGTCGGATCGAGAATGCCCTGCTCGATCAGATCGCCGAACTCACCGGAGGCGGCGTTGTAGCCGAACGTGCCCTTGCCGTCCTTGACCTTGTTGAGGATCACGGCGGCATCCTCGCCGGCGTTGTCCACGATCTGGCGCAGCGGCTCCTCGATCGAGCGGGCGAGAATGCGAATGCCGACCGACTGGTCCTCGTTCGCGCCCTCGAGCTTGTCGAGCGCCTTCAGAGCGCGGATCAGGGCGACACCGCCGCCCGGCACCACGCCTTCCTCCACGGCCGCGCGGGTCGCGTGCAGCGCGTCCTCGACGCGGGCCTTCTTCTCCTTCATCTCGACCTCGGTGGCCGCGCCGACCTTGATGACGGCAACGCCGCCGGAGAGCTTGGCAACACGCTCCTGCAGCTTCTCCTTGTCGTAGTCGGAGGTGGCCTCCTCGATCTGCGAGCGGATCGACTCGATGCGGGCCTTGATGTCGGCCTGCTTGCCGGCGCCGTCGATGATGGTGGTGTTCTCCTTCTCCACCACGACCTTCTTCGCCTCGCCGAGATCGTTCAGCGTCGCCTTCTCGAGCGACAGGCCGACCTCGTCGGAGATCACGGTGCCGCCGGTGAGGGTGGCGATGTCCTGCAGCATGGCCTTGCGGCGGTCGCCGAAGCCCGGGGCCTTGACGGACGCCACCTTGAGGATGCCGCGGATGTTGTTGACCACCAGCGTGGCGAGCGCCTCGCCTTCGACGTCCTCGGCCACGACCAGCAGCGGCCGGCCGGACTTGGCGACGCCCTCGAGCAGCGGCAGCAGCTCGCGGATGTTGGAGATCTTCTTGTCGACCAGCAGGATCACGGGCTTCTCGAGCTCCGCGGTCTGGCTCTGCTGGTTGTTGATGAAGTACGGCGAGAGATAGCCGCGGTCGAACTGCATGCCCTCGACCACCTCGAGCTCGTTCTCGAGGCCCGAGCCTTCCTCGACGGTGATCACGCCTTCGCGGCCGACCTTCTCCATCGCGTCGGCGATGGTCTTGCCGATCGACTCGTCGCCGTTGGCGGAGATCGTGCCGACCTGGGCGATCGACTTCGAGTCCTTGGAGGGCTTGGAGATCTTCTTGAGCTCCTCGACGGCGGCGACCACCGCCTTGTCGATGCCGCGCTTGATGTCCATCGGGTTGCGGCCCGCGGAGACGGCCTTCAGGCCCTCGCGGATGATCGCCTGGGCGAGAACCGTCGCGGTCGTGGTGCCGTCACCGGCCTCGTCGGAGGTATGCGACGCGACTTCCTTCACCATCTGCGCGCCCATGTTCTCGAACTTGTCCTTCAGCTCGATCTCCTTGGCGACGGAGACGCCGTCCTTGGTGACGGTGGGGGCGCCGAAGCTCTTCTCGAGCACGGCGTTGCGGCCCTTGGGACCGAGAGTCGCCTTGACGGCGTTGGCGAGGACGTTGACGCCGCGGAGCATCCGCTGGCGGGCGTCGTCGCTGAATCTGACTTCTTTGGCTGCCATTGTCTTTGCTCCTCGCTTACTTGCTCTCGATCACGGCCATGACGTCCTCTTCGCGCATCACGACCAGCTCCTCGCCGTCGACCTTGACTTCCGTGCCGCTATATTTGCCGAAGAGAATCTTGTCGCCGACCTTGATGTCGAGGGGACGGACCTTGCCGTCTTCGAGAATCTTGCCGTTACCGACCGCGACGATCTTTCCCTGAACCGGCTTCTCAGCCGCCGTGTCGGGGATGACGATGCCACCGGGGGAGGTACGCTCCTCCTCCAGGCGCTTGACGATCACGCGATCATGAAGAGGACGGATCTTCATGGGGGACGCTCCTAGAACGCTGTTATGGAAAATGGGCGCGGGAGGTATTAGCACTCTCCTCACGCGGCTGCTAATGATAGGCGGGGAGGGTCGGATTTCAAGCCCGGCGGGGGAGAATTTTTGCCCGGCGGACTATGATCCCCCGAATGGCCTCCCCCGCCGAGCCGATCGTCGTCCTGACCACCTGCCCGGACCAGGCGGTGGCCTCCCGGATCGCCCATGAGCTGGTGCAGTCGGGGCTCGCGGCCTGCGCCAGCCGCGTGGGCCAGGTACACTCGACTTATCGCTGGCAGGGAGCCATCCGGGATGAACCGGAGGTGCTGCTGGTCATCAAAACCCTCAGCAACCGATATCCGGAGCTCGAGATGCGGCTGAAATCCCTCCATCCGTACGAAGTGCCGGAGATCATCGCGCTGCCGGTGGCCGCCGGCTCCGCGGAGTATCTCTCGTGGCTGCAGGGGGCGGTCGGATGAGCCGCCTGCGCCGCAGGCTCGCCAGCTTCGCGGCAGCTCTCCTGCTACTGCTTCCGGGCGCTGGAGCCGGGGCGAGCGCCACCAGCCCGCCTCCCGCGACGGACGGAAGCGGCGTGCTCGCTGCCCTGGCCGCTCAGCCCAAGTTCCTGCCGCCGGATGAGGTTTTCCACCTGAGCGGAGCCGCCGCCGGGCCGAATGCGGTCCGGCTGGACTGGAGCATCCGTGACGGCTACTACCTCTATCGCAGCCGGCTGCGAGTCGCCGCTGCGGACGGTACCGCCCTCGGGACCCTCCAGCTGCCCGCCGGTATCATCAAGATGGACCCCTACTTCGGCCGGGAGGAGATCTACCGGCACGAGGTGACGGGGCTGCTGCCGATAGAGCGCAACTCACGCGGCGGAACGAGTGATGTTTCGCTGCAGGTGACTTACCAGGGCTGTGCGGACGCCGGACTCTGCTATCCGCCCATCACCAAAACGGTCAGCGTGCGCCTGCCCGCCGGGGGCTCCGCCGGTCCCGGGAGCAGCGTCGCGGCACAGGGCTCGGCGAAGGCGGCCATCATCGGCGCAGCCGCGTCGGGTCAGCCCAGTCAATTCCGCTTCGAGGCGCTGGCGCGCTCCGGCAGCCTCCTCGTCATGATCGGCTGGTTCTACCTCGCCGGCCTCGGCCTGGCGTTCACCGGCTGCGTGTATCCCACCATTCCCATTCTCTCCGGGATCATCGTCGGTCAGGGCCGCAAGGTGACGACCGGCCGGGCCTTCACGCTGTCGCTGGCCTACGTTCTCGGGATGGCGCTCACCTACACGATCGCCGGCACGGCGTTCGCCGCGGCCGGCGGCCAGGCGCAGGCAGCCCTGCAGAAACCGTGGATCATCGGGTCGTTCGCGGCGCTCTTCGTGGCGATGGCCCTCTCGATGCTGGGCCTCTTCACGGTGCAGATACCCGCGGCGCTGCAAACACGCCTGGCCCGGCTCAGCAATCGGCAGACGGCCGGCACGCTGGGTGGCGTCGCTGTCATGGGCGCGCTTTCGGCTCTCCTCGTCACGACGTGCGTTGGACCTGCGCTGGTGGGCGCCCTGGCCGTGATCAGCCAGACCGGTGAGATGGCTCGCGGAGCGGCGGCGCTGTTCGCCATGAGTATCGGCATGGGTACCCCGCTCCTCATCATCGGCTCTTCCGCCGGACGACTGCTGCCGAAGTCGGGCGCCTGGATGGAAACGGTGAAGAAGCTCTTCGCCGCGGTCATGCTGGGGGTGGCGGTGTGGATGGTCGCGCGCCTGGTGCCCGCGCGGGTGGCTTTGGCACTCTGGGCCGTGCCCACCGCAACGCTCGCAGTCGTTCTGTGGCGGGCAACGCGGGGCGTATCCGCTCGGGGATGGTCCCTGCGAATCGCGGGCCTGGCGGCAGGAGCCTATGGACTGATGCTCGTCACCGGCGCCGCTCTCGGCGGCACCGATCCCCTGCAGCCCATTCCGGCCTGGGCCGCAGTCACGCATCCGCTGACGTTCGCGCCCATCCGCAGCGTCGCCGACCTCGACCAGGCCGTCGCGCAGGCCTCGCACGCAGGGAAGCCGGTGATGGTCGACTTCTACGCCGACTGGTGCACCTCCTGCAAAGAGATGGAAGCGACGACATTCCTCGATCCTGCCGTCCGCCACGCACTCTCCGGAGCGGTCCTGCTGCGCGCCGACGTCACCTCGGACGATGCAAACGACAAGGCGTTGCTGCAGCGCTTCGGCATCTTCGGACCACCGACCATCGCTTTCTACGGTCCGGACGGCCGGGAACGCGCTCGCCACCGCGTCGTGGGCTACATGAGCGGTGCCGAGTTCGCCGCTGCCGTGCATGCGGCCATCGGGTCGCAGCCGGCATCCTGAAGTGCCTGGGCTTTCGCCATCCAAACTCGTCCTGACACGGGCTCTTCCGGCAGCGGCGATCATCGTTGCTGCGGGGCTCGGAGGCTTCTTCGCTTACGGGCGCCTGACGGGGCCTCGGACGCTCATGGCAACTGCGTCGCCAATCTCCGCGGAAGTGTCTTCGTCTGCTGCCGGCGCAGCCGGTTCCGATGATGCGCGAATGACCGGATCGACTCACGAGGCAACGCCGCAACGGGTCATTTCGGACACTCTGCCCGACATCCCCTTTCCGGACCGCCAGGGAGTGACGCGCCGCCTCTCGGACTGGAAGGGTCACCCGCTGCTGGTGAATTTCTGGGCGCCCTGGTGCGGGCCCTGTCGGGATGAGACGCCGCTGCTCGAGCGCCTCAGCCGCCAGGGCGCCGGCGATGGGCTCCAGGTCATCGGCGTTGCGGTGGACTCCCGCGCCGCGGTTCTCGACTACGCGCGCCGGGCGGGCATCCAGTATCCTCTGCTGATCGGCGAGCGCCCCGGGCTCGAGGCCGTGCGGGCGCTCGGCATGGAGGCGGTATTCCCGTTCTCGGTCTTCGTCGATGCGCGCGGCCGCATCGTCACGTTGAAGATCGGGGAGCTGCGCGCCGACCAGGCCAGGCTGATCCTGGCCCGGGTCGATGACCTCGATCGGGGGCGAATCGACCTCGATGCCGCGCGGCACGAGATTGCGGATGGGATCGCGCAACTGGCCGTGGCGCGCGCACAGAAGGGTGGCAGCGACCGGTTGTGAGCCGCTCGCGCCAATTTCCAGGCATTCGGCACAAAAACCTGCCGGTTCCTTGGAATTAGGGTAAATTCCCCGCGCATCGCTTTGCCACCGGTGAACGAGCGCCGTCGCGAATGACCCGCCTGCTCCTCCTCAATGGCCCGAATCTCAATCTCCTCGGAACCCGCGAGCCCGGTATCTATGGCGCGCAGACCCTGGAAGCCATCGAGCGGCGGGCCGGGGAGCTCGCGCGCGAGCAAGGCATCGAGCTGGCTTGCTTCCAGAGCAACGCGGAGCACGAGCTGATCGAGCGCATTCAGCGGGCCAAGACCGAGAGCGTCGGCGCTCTGATCTTCAACCCCGGCGGTTTCACGCACACGAGCATCGCGCTGCGCGATGCGGTGCTCGCGGTCGGCATACCGATGATCGAGGTGCATCTCTCCAACCCGCAGGCGCGCGAGCCGTTCCGGCACAAGTCCTATTTCTCGGACATCGCGCTCGGAGTCATCTGCGGCTTCGGCGCGCTGGGTTACGAGCTCGCCGTGCGTGCGGCCTGCGGGCACCTGGCCGGCAGCGGCCGCGCCCGTCAGCCCTGACAGCCGACTTTTTTCAACGACCACAATCCAGGGGGAGCATTCCCGGCATGGACATTCGAAAAATCAAGAAACTGATCGAGCTGCTGGAGGAATCCGGCATTGCGGAGATCGAGATCAAAGAAGGCGAGGAGGCGGTGCGGATCAGCCGGATGCCGGCGGGCGGCGCAGTGCAGCTGCTGCCGCCGCAGGCCTGGGCCGGACCCGTTCCGCCCGGATGGGACGGGGGGCGTGGAGCCGCGCCGATGCCGCTCACAGGGCCGGCCGAGGCGTCCGGCCCGGCTGCCGCCGGTGAGAGCGCCGCGAAGCCGAAGCCCAATGAGCACGTGATCACGGCGCCGATGGTCGGCACCTTCTACGCCAGCCCGTCGCCGGGCGCCAAGCCGTTCGTCGAGATCGGCGACGAGG
>JASHVV010000247.1 GCA_030044385.1 Gammaproteobacteria bacterium | reverse complement strand
AAGGTCCGTCGGCCGCGGGCGGGCACGCGCAAGCGCAGCTTCAGCGGCTCGTTCAGGTTCTGCAGGAAACGCTGCCGCTGCGCCGGCGTCAGGTGAGTCCAGTCGACCTTGTCGGCGTGCGTGCGGCGCAGCTCGCGGTCCGTGACGCGCGCTTGTGCGCGGCTGCCGCTCGTCCAGCGCCTATCCAGGCGCTTCGTGGATCCTTTGCGTAGCAGCGCCACGATCGCCGCGGCGACATGCGCATCGCGAGTCAGGTCGCTGTGGGCGGCTTTGGCGAAATAGGTCGGGGCGCCATCCAGCGCGGCGCTGGCGGCGGGAACGGTTCCGTCCCCGTGGCGTGTCACTTTGTAGACGAAGCCGTCCCGTCCCTTGGATGCCGCGGTCACCGTCTCCTGCCCCACGCCCGCGATGGCAACAAAGCGGCCGTCGGGAGGCGCGAGCCCGTCGCGGAAGCGGCGCGCCTGCGCGAACAGCGCCGGCCGCAGCGCGGGACCGGAATCCGGCCACGCCCCGGGATCGAGAAAGTCGCCGGCGCCGTTCGGCTCGCAGACCGGCACCATCTGGTAGAGGCTCGGAAAGCTGTTGAACACCTCTTCCGCGAGGCGCTCCGCGGACGTCTGCGCATCCAGGCACGCGATCTTTCTGACGACCGCGTAGGTTCCCCGTAGAGCCTGGACGGGCGCGAAGGATCCGAGGTTCGGTGTGCCGAGCAGGACCACCCGCTCGACGTGTTGGGTCCCCGGCAGGGCCAGCGCGAAGCGGCTCAGAAGCCCACCCATGCTGTGCGCCACGACCGCCAGTCGCCGGCCGGGGAGCTGTCGCAGCCTCCCGGCAAGGGACGCGCCGGACTCCTCGATGCCGAGACGCCAGTCGTAGTCGTGCATCGTGACGGCAAACCCCGCCGCGCGAAGGCGAAGCCGCAACTTGAGATGCGCGTACAGCACCACGCCGAGCGGGATGATCGGCGCGCCCGCGTCCAGGGCGAGAAGTCCCAGCCGTCCCACCTGGATGTCGATGGGATCGACCCACAGCACATCGCTGGGCAAGGGAGGCTGGCGGGCAACGCCGAGCTGCGATCCGAGGATGCCCGGCACGACGACGACGTGCGGGCGGGCTTCGTCGATTCCAACGCGCTGCGCGCGGCGCGCCAGCCGCGCGAGGTCGCGGTACTCCGTCTCGCCGAAGTACGCGGCCAGCTCCTGCCGGTGCTCGCCGGAGACCAACATCCGTTCGATCTCGACGTCGCTCCATGCGAACCGGTCGTACGGGGTGATGTGCTGAGTGGGTGTTCCCGGGCGGCTCACCGCGGCGATTATGCCCGAATGTACCCGCGCGGCGCTTTCAGCCCGCCCGCTCGGCGATCAGCTTGCAGACCGCGTCGATCGCCGGCCCCCGGGCAGTGGTCTTGCGCCATACCGCGCCCACATGCCGCACGGGCGCCGGCTTCCCGAACGGCAACACGACGATGCCGCGCGCATCGCCATAGGCTCCCTGGGTGGCGAGCTCCGGCAGCAGGGTGACCCCTGCGCCCGTCGCGACCATCTGCCGCAGCGTCTCCAGACTCGTGGCCCGAAAGTCCTGGGCTTCGCCTGCCCCGATCCGGCTGCAGACCTCCAGCGCCTGGTCTCGCAGACAATGACCTTCCTCCAGCAGCAGGAGAGTCTCATCCTGGAGGTCGGCCACCTGGACGCGCTCGCGCCTGGCCAGCCGATGCCGCTCCGGCACCGCGACGGTAAACGGCTCCGCGAAGAGCTCCCGCGCCTCGAGCCCTTCCAGGTCCACCGGCAGCGCCAGGATGCCGAGGTCGAGCTCTCCGGCCCGCAGCTTCTCCAGCATCGGCGCGGTCTGGTATTCATACAGGCGCAGCTCCAGCCGCGGCAGCCCGCGGCGGATCGCCTGCGCTACCCGCGGCAGCAGGTAGGGCCCGATGGTCGGCAGCAGGGCGAGCCGCAACCGTCCGGCCAGGGGGTCTCGATGGGCCCGCGCCAGGGTCACGACCTCGTCGCTGGCCTCGAGAATCCGCCGCGCCCGGGCGACGATCTGCTCCCCGGCATCGGTGAGCGAGACGTTGTTCGGCTGCCGCTCGATGAGCTGCACGCCGAGGTACTGCTCCAGTTTCTTGAGCTGCGCCGACAGCGTCGGCTGGCTGACGAAGCAGCGCTCCGCCGCCCGCCCGAAATGCCGCGCGTCGGCCACGGCCACGAGGTAACGCAGGTCTTTCAGCTTGATGTCGGCCATGATCACGATATATGGCGTCTATCGATATTATAAAGTCAATCCATTGGATAAATCAGCCCCCGGCGCCCATCATCGCTTCCGTTCCCGAACGGGACCCGACCATCACTCGATCACCAGGAGCTCACGACATGTTAAGTCTCGGTCAGCGTTTCCCCGAATTCTCACTCACCGGCGTGGTCTCGAACCGCCTCGAGGCCGCCTTCCAGCCCCTCACCCACGACAGCTTCCCCGGCAAGTGGAAGGTCGTCTTCTTCTGGCCGAAGGACTTCACCTTCGTCTGCCCGACCGAGATCGCCGCGTTCGGCAAGCTGGAGAAGGAGTTCCAGGCCCGCGACGCGCAGGTGCTCGGCGTCAGCATCGACAGCGAGTTCGTACACCTCGCCTGGCGGAAGGACAAGGAGGAGCTGAGAAATCTTCCCTTCCCCATGCTCTCCGATATCAAGCGCGAGCTCTCCAGCCGCCTCGGCATCCTCGACCCCGAAGCGGGCGTCGCCCAGCGCGCCACCTACATCGTGGACCCGCAGGGTGTGATCCGCTTCGTGTACGTCACCGACCTCAACGTCGGCCGCAGCCCCGAGGAAGTGCTGCGGGTGCTCGATGCGCTGCAGAC
>JASHVV010000246.1 GCA_030044385.1 Gammaproteobacteria bacterium | reverse complement strand
TGGACTGTACGGCAGGCCTGGCGCCAGAGCCGCACGCGCTCGAAGAAGTCGTCGCCTCCCACCTGTCCGCCTTTCAGGACGAGACCTAGCCCGTCGACGTCCGGAGACTGCGCGTGCGCGCGGCAGAGCGGCGCGCCGGGCTCGAGGCTGGCGGCCCAGGTGAGTGCGTGCATCCCGAGCTGCGCCACGGCGTGGGTCGACGTGTCGCCCCCGGCGAGCACCAGCCGCGGCACTCGCGCTTGCGCCAGAATGCGCCGCAGCATCTCACCCGCGCGGCGGCCCAGCGCCTCGCCGCGGGGCGGCGCCGCGGGGGCAAGAGGTCCGAGCGCGCTGTAGATGATGGCGCTGCGTCCCGCGCGCAGATGACTCACCGCCTCGGCCACGACGCTCTCGGCCGCCGCCGCACCGAGGTCCTCATCGAGTAGCCGCGTGACGTCGAGCTCGATTCCGCGATATCCGACGGCAAGCGCTGCACGGATCTGACGCTCGGTCACCGGGGAGCAACTGCCGCTCAACACGAGAAGAGTGTCGACAGGCACGGCCGCTGAAGGCGCAGGCGCGCCGGCCGCTACGCCGGAGCGGCGCCACGCGGACAGGAGAGCATAAGTGAGTCCCGAGCTCCCGGCGCAGAAGAGCGGATGCCCGGTGTCCGGGCCTCGCTGCCCGGCCCACTCCCACAGCAGCCGTCCCGTCTCCTCGAGGTCCTTTTCGCTCACCCCATCGAACAGCACCGCCGCATCGCCGTGCGCGAGGCATTCCGACAGCGCTTCGCGCGCGCGGCCGCGCGCGAGCTGTGTCAGATCGACCAGGCCGATGGGCAGCGCCGTCTGCGCGCGCACATGGAGGCGCAGATCGGCCTCGTACATCGGCGTCACCGGATGCACGCGCATGGTCGGGTGCCGGTCGATGCGGCGGATCGTATCGCCCGCGGCCGCGAAGAGGTTGCCGAAAGCGACATAACGGCGCAAATGAGGCGCCGCGACCACGATGGGAATGAAAGCCGGTGTCAGGATCTCGCGGCCGATCTCGAGCGCGCGCCCGATCGAGCCGACCTGGGGCGAGCTGTCGAAGGTCGAGCAGGTCTTGTAATGGATTACCGCAGGATGCAGCGCGCCGAGCCGCCGAAAGACCGCCGGCAGGTGCGCGCTCATCCAGTCGGGCGAGCGGCTGCGGCTCTCCCCGGCGATTCCCACGGCCGCGCAGTCGGCGAATTCGAGCCAGCGCTCCTCGGCAGGCATGCCGGTGAAGAGCACGGTCCGCACGCCAGCGAGCGACAGCGCCTCGAGCACGTCCGTGGAGCCTGTGAAGTCATCGCCATAGTAGGCGTAGAGTGGCCGGACCATTCGCTGACCTTCAGCGGCCGAACGCCGCCAGTGCTTGCGCGAGCTCCCGATGGGTCCGGGCGTACTGCGCGAGCGGCACGCCGGAGACCGCGGCCTCCCAGCCCTGGTGCAGGCTCCTCACGCCCGCGGCGATGCCGCCCGGGTGGCCCATGATGCCGCCGCCGCAGGCATGCAGGAGATCGACGGAGCCGAGGGCGCGGTAGGTTTCCGGCGCCTGCAGCGCCGACTGGCCGGAGGAGAAGACCGGCAACACCTCGCAGCCAGGGTGGGGCGCAGGAAACATCGGTGTCAGGCACTCGCGGGCCGAGGCGATCACCGACTCGTTGCTCTCGCAGAACTTGTTGTCGAGGCCGTTGACGTGGACATGGTCGATGCCCGCGAGCCGCCAGAGCTTCTGCCAGGCGATGAAGCTCATGCCGATCGCCGGCGAGCGGCCGAGGAGCCCCCAGCCGTTGCGGTGCCCGTGGATCGCCACCCGGCAATGGGCGCGCAGCGCCGCGAGCGCCGGCAGGCCGACGCTGTTCAGGCTGACCATCACGCAGGTGTTGCCCGCGGCGACGGCCTGCTCGTGGCGGCGCAGCATCTCGTCGATCTCGCCGGTGATGTTGACGGCATACATCACGCGCTTGCCGGTCCGCTCGGCGTGGCTGTCGAGCACCCGCATCACGGCGCTCAGCCGCTCCTCGAATGGACAGTGCGGGCCATCGGCCTGCAGCTCGTCGTCCTTGACGAAATCGATGCCGGCCGCGGCGATCTCGGCCACGCGCTCGGCGGTGGCCGCGGGCGAGAGGCCGACGCTCGGCTTGATGATGGTCCCGATGAGCGGCCTGCCGTGCACGCCGGTCAGGCGGCGCGTTCCGGCGACGCCGAACTGCGGGCCGCGATAGCGCTCGAGGAACGCCGGCGGCAGTGTCAGATCGAGCAGCCGCATGCCGGAGAAGGGCCTGAGCTCCCACAGGTTGCCGGCGATCGCGGCCAGCAGGTTGGGAAGCGAGGGGCCGAAATTGTGCAGCGGCCAGGAGAGCGTCACCTCCGCGGTCTGCGGGCGGGCCGTGCCGGACTTCGGCGCCCAGGCGCCGGGCAGCGAGGGCGCCGCCGCTTCGCCGAGCGCTGCGAGCGACTCGACGCGCGCGCCGCAGCGCGCGCGCAGCTCATCGGTCTCGCCCGCCACGCGCACGAAGGTGCCGGTCGACTGCTCGCCGGCCATGATGGCCGCCGCCTCCTCCAGCGGGCGCGCGGTCTCGATCCAGTAGCGCGCCGTGACGCGGGAGGATCCGTCAGGTCCGGCTGAAGTAGACATCGTAGGACTCGCTCTCTACGGTGTAGAAGGGGACGAAGACCGTCTGCTGCCGCGCGCCGTCCGCCTGCACATAACTCTGTCGCGAGCCGGCGAGCGGCGAGAGCGCGGTGCTCCCGAGCGGCGCGAGCGGCGCGCCGCCCGGCGCGGCGGCGAGTACGCCGGAAGTGCTGTCAGCCGGCGGCGGCACGGGCCCGGTGAAGCGCAGCGCGCAGTACATCAGTGGGCCGCGCATGACCGCAACCGCATCCGGGTGCGAGGGATCGATAGGCTCCGTGCGGAACGCCTGCGGCAGCCGCAGCTCGACGCGATCGCCGCTCTTCCAGGTGCGCCGCAATGCGGCGAACGTCCCAGGCATCGCCGTCACCGCCGCATGGCGGCCATTCACGCGAATTTCCGGCTCCTCCCGCAGCCAGCCGGGGATGCGGACCATCATCGCAAACGCCGCGGGCGCGTCGGTATCGACCCGGAGCGTGACGTGATCACCCGCAGGATAGCCGGTCTCCTGCGTGAGGATGACTCGCCGTCCCGAGGCGGACCAGGTTACCCGCGATGGCGCGAAGAGACTGACGTATATCGCCCCTGGCGCCTGGAAGTAGATGTTGCGGACGTAGTCGGCGACGCCTTGTATCAGAGTGCCCGAGCAACAGGGCCACTTCGCGGGGTAGAAGACCTTGGTGGCGCCGGGGTTGTAACCGGAGTAGTAGGGTGAGTTGCCTTCGGAGTCCGGCCGCTTCACCGCGAGCAGCCCGTTGTACATCACTCTCTCCAGCCCGTCGCCGTAGCGGGCGTCGGCGGTGAGCCGCATGAGATACCGCGCCAGCTTCATGGTGGCGTAGGTGCCGCAGGGCGTCTCGAAATGGTTGGCGGTGGTCGTGAGGCTGTCGAAGAGCTGGGCGGTGCCGGGCTGCACCAGCAGCTCGTTCGGGCCCCAGCCGCCGGAGGCGAAGCGCTGCTGCTCGAGGAATGTCCAGCCGTTCTTCGCCGCCGCGCGATAGCGCGGGTCTCCAAGCTCGACGTAGGCGCGGGCGGCCGAGCTCAACGCCATCACGTGGCTGTAGGCATGTCGTCCAGCCAACACGTCTTCGCCGCGGGCCAGCGGCTCGAAGTACGGTCCGTCGAGAAGGTATTTGACGGCGAGCTCGCGCAAGCGGGAATCGCCGGTCAGGCGCGCGGCCGCGAAGAGGTTCTCGGGCAGGATGTAGGTCTCGTCGTAAGGCGGATTCCTGACGCCGACGCGGTCGCGGCTCACGGGAGGGATAAAGGGGAGGGCGTTGCGGATCACGTCAGGGAGCAGAGAGAGCGCGCGCCTGACGCCGCTCAGCGTGGAGGCGTCGAGCAGGCCGACTACGTGCTTGTCGAGCACGTATGCCGGCCATACCTGCTGGGCGCCGGGTCCGGCATACGGGACGGGGTTGGCGGCGAGCGCCGCGGCGAACCCGTCGATGAGCTCGGCCACCTTGTGATGGCAGGCGGCATCGCCCGTGGCGCGCCCGATTCGAGCCAGGCCGGAAACGTACTGGCCGAAGGAATGGCCCGGAATGAAGCCGCCCTCGCCGTACCAGCCACCCATGTCGAGGCCGGGCGCGGGGAGCCCGGCGTGCTGACGGTAGACTTTGAGCAGGCGGTCGTTGTCGAGTCCGAGGTAATGGGCGTGGATGAAGTCGTACTGCGATCGCAGCGGTCCGCCGGTGAGCTCGACGGCGCCGTAGTCGAAGTCCCGCAGCGGGACCGTAGCGCCGGCGCTCTCGCGGCCGGCCCAGGCTGACGGCACGCCGCCGGCCACTGCGCCGGCTGCCGCCGCGGATGCGACGGTGCGCAGGAATGTCCGCCGGGAGGTTCGTCGGCTCATGATCGGGCCTCGTGATGGAGCCGGTTGATCGCCGCGATGGCGCTGCGCGCCGGCTCGGCCGACTCGAGAGCTGCGAGCAGGCGCGCGCCGGCAGCGTGTTGGAACCGCATGTATCCCGCGTGCCGCGGACGAAGCCATGCGCTCTCGAGCGTCGCGCGAGTGTTGCGGTAGAAGTCGAGGGAGGCGGCGTTGGCCGCCGCGTCCTCCCACGCGGCGCGGCTGGCCGGCTGGCCGCCGCTTTCGACGTAAGGTCCGCGCTGCGCCTCGGCACCCGCCACCCAGTGCGCGAACTCGATCGCCGCCTGCAGATGCGGCGAGCGCGCCGAGACGGCGATCCCCGTGCCGCCGAGCGCCGATCCCCGCGGCCCGGCTCCGGGCACGATCGGCAGGAGATCGCCGAAAGCGATGGCGGCCCGCCCGGCGGGAGCGGAGTCCCGCGGGCGTGAGTAGCTGACATAACCGTAAACCAGGGGCGAGCAGACGCAGGCGGACTGCGGCTCGGACAGCCGCTCGAGCACGGCGATCGGATCCATGGCGAGGCACGCCGGATCGAGCAGCGCGGTGAGCTCCCGCAGGAGCTCATAGGCGATGCCGGCCGCGGCGGGGGCGAGGAGCTCGGGCCCGTCGACCCGTCCCGGACTGCCCAACAGTCCGCACAGGGTGAAGAGCGCCATGAGGTCGTGCGGGGGACGCAGCGGGCAGAGGACGGCGCCGGCGGCTGCGAGCTCCACCATGGCCTGCCAGTCGGCGGGCGGATGCGCGAGCCGGTCCGGCCGCCACGCCTGCACTTGCGCCGCCGCATCGATGGGCAGGGCCCAGAGACTGCCTTGCCACAGGTAGCTCGCGAGCGAGGCGCCCACGTACTCCTTTTGCAGGCGGGCGGCGTCCGTCGCGGTGCCGAGCGGCGCCAGGCACCGCTGCCGGGTGATCTGACCGACGTGCGGATGATCGATCACGATGAGATCGTAACTCGCGGCGAGCTGAGCCACCGGCAACGACTCGAAATCCTGCAGCGAGCGGCGCTGCCACTCGATCCCGACGCCGGTCCGCTCACGCCAGAGGGCGGAGCAGGCGGCCAGCGGGTCGTAGCCCCGGGGGTGGTCCCAGGTCATGCCCCGCAGCCGCATCGGCTCAGGTCCGGTTGACATCGTTTGTTAACGAACATAGCATTTACTTATAAACTATACGCGAGGAGCGGGGTTGACGGTAGCGCACATTGGCGGGGAAGAGCGGCCCGGCGCGGGCGAGCAGCGAGGCACGGCTATCGAGCGTCCGCTCGCCGGGGTCCTGGTGCTCGATTTCAGTCAGTTCCTGGCGGGACCGTCCTGCTGCCTGCGGCTGGCCGACCTCGGCGCCGAGGTCATCAAGGTGGAGCGGCCGCAGGGCGGCGATCTCGCGCGCGGACTGCAGCTCGCGGACCAGGCCTTCGGCGCCGACAGCGCGCTCTTTCACACCATCAACCGCAACAAGAAGAGCTTCGCGGCGGACCTGAAGGATGCCCGCGACCTCGAGCGGGTGAAGGCGCTGATCGCGCGCGCCGATGTCATGGTGCACAACTTCCGCCCGGGCGTGATGGATCGGCTGGGGCTCGATTTCGACACCGTCTCCCGGCTCAATCCCCGCCTCGTTTACGCCGCCATCACCGGCTATGGCGCGCGCGGGCCGTGGCAGAGGAAGCCCGGCCAGGACCTGCTGGTTCAGGCCATGTCCGGGCTCGCCTGGCTGTCGGGCGATGCGGACCAGGGGCCCGTGCCCGTGGGCCTGGCGGTCGCCGACCTCATGGCCGGGGCGCAGCTCTGTCAGGGCGTGCTGGCGCTCCTCGTGCGGCGCGGCCGCACCGGCCGGGGAGGCCGCGTCGATGTCAGCCTGCTCGAGTCCGCGATCGACATGCAGTTCGAGCAGCTCACGGCATTCTTGAACGGCGGCGGCAGCCAGCCGCCGCGCGATGCGGTCAACAATGCGAGCGTCTACCTCGGTGCGCCCTACGGCATCTACGCGACCGCCGATGGCTACCTCGCGCTCGCCATGGCGCCCATCGGACGCCTCGCCGAGCTCACCGGCTGCCAGCCGCTCCTCGCCTACGCCGATCCCGCGACCTGGTTCGCGCATCGGGCACGCATCAAGGCGCTGCTCGCCGAGCATCTCGCGCCGCGGCCGACGGCCCATTGGCTGGCGCTGCTCGAGCCGGCCGACATCTGGTGCGCGCCGGTACTCGACTGGCCGCAGCTCGTGCGCCACGAGGGCTTCGCGGCGCTCGAGCTCACGCAGCAGATCGAGAACCCGGAGCACGGCCTCATGCGCACGACACGCTGCCCGCTGCGGGTGGACGGCGAGGTGCTGACCTCGCCCCGGGGCGCGCCCGGCCTCGGCGCCGACAACGCGGAGATCCTGCGCCGCCTGGAGTCGGACGCGGCGGGCGGGCGGCCATGATCGTCGAGCAGTACTTCGAGGATTACGCGATCGGC
>JASHVV010000245.1 GCA_030044385.1 Gammaproteobacteria bacterium | reverse complement strand
TCCGGATCGATGAAGAGTGCGACCCTGACGCCCGCCTCCCCGAGCCTCTCCGTCGCCTCCCGCATCCGAGCCTCCTGCCCCGCCACATCCAGCCCCCCCTCCGTCGTCACCTCCTGCCGCCGCTCCGGCACGAAGCAACAATCCTCCGGCCGCACCTCCGCCGCGATCCCCAACATCTCATCCGTCACCGCCATCTCCAGATTCATCCGCGTCTTGAGCAGCCCTCTCAACGTCCTGACATCGAAGTCCTGAATGTGCCGCCGATCCTCCCGCAAGTGCAGCGTAATGCTGTCCGCCCCCGCCATCTCCGCCGCCAAGGCAGCCTGCACCGGCTCCGGATCCCGCCCCCGCCGCGCCTGCCGCAAGGTAGCCACATGGTCGATATTGATTCCCAACGCAATGTACGAGGTAGTCACAAACGCTCCGAGTAAGACCGGCGGTTCGCCTGCAGAAGGCGCTTTGCGGGGGCGTGTGAAGCCATGGATGGCGGAACCGAGCCTCCATATATGGACCCATCCCCGGTTGCAAGACAGAAAAGGCGTTGAGGGACAAGAAGTTGCGACCATATATCCGGCCTTGTGGTGAGATCGCGTTGACCTCGGGCCCTGATGGAAGTACGCGCACGCTGCCCCTCAGCAGGGACACGGCTGCAAGAGCCGAAGGAGGCTACAGGTTCGCAGCGTGCGGGTTTGACCTCTGGTGCCATCAACTGCATTCACTGTCTTCGCAAACTGGAGATCGGATCGTGTGGAGTTAAGCCCCGTGAGCTCAGGCCAGCACGGTTTGTGCGGAAAGCTGTGCGCCCTCGGCACGCCAAATAGCCCACAGGCGACGCGCGTTCTTGTTGGCCAAGGCCACCGCCGCCTTGTTTACACCACGCCTTGCAGCCAGCTGTTGCAGCCATCGACTCAGCGGATCGGTTTTCCCCGGCGCGTACCGCAGTGCCGCACGCGCTCCGTGGATCAGCAGCATGCGCAGATACGAGTCACCGCGCTTGCTGATCCCCAGCAGCACGGGTTTGCCGCCGCTCGAGTGCTGGCGAGGCACGATCCCCAAGGAGGCGCTGAGCTGGCGGCCGTTGCGATAGTGCGCGGGGTCGCCGATGGTGGCGGCGAAAGCCGAAGCGCTCAGGGGGCCTATGCCCTGCTCTTGCATGAAGCGCCGGCACAGCGGCGAACCGGCGGCCAGCTGCTCGATTTGCCGGGTAAAGGCGGTGCACTGCTGCTGCAGCGCGAGCAGCCGTTCGTAGGCCTGCTGCAGGCTCGGGCGCAACAGCTGCGGCACCGTCTCGATGGCCTGCGGCAAGGCTTTGCGCAAGGGCGTGATTCCCGCGGGGATTGCCGTGCCGAACTCCCCCAACAGCCCGCGCAACTGGTTCGCCAGCTGCTTGCGCTGCTTCTCAAGCAGCGCTCGCATCCGGTGCAAGGACAGCACCGCCTGCTGCTCCTCGCTCTTCAGCGCCACCGAGGGCATCTCCGGACGCAATGCCGCCTCGCAGATCGCCTGGGCATCGTTACGGTCGGTCTTGTTGCCCTTCACAAAGGGCTTCACGTACTGCGGTGGGATCAGCTTGACCCGATGGCCAAGGGCGTGGAACTGCCGACCCCAGTAGTGCGCGCTCGCGCACGCCTCCATCGCCACCAGGCACACCGGCAGCTGCGCAATAACGCTCAGCAGCTGGCCACGGCGCACCTGCTTGCGCAGCACCGTGGCTCCACGCTCCGTGACGCCGTGGAGCTGAAAAACAGTCTTTGCAAGGTCGATCGCCAAGGTCGTAATCTCGTTCATGGGCCCGTCCCCCTCGCTTAAATGAGATGGTTCAACACACCCTCATTTTGGCCCTCTGCACAGCAAGGCCGTAATGAGGGGGATGGGTCCATACCATTAGGGACCGCTTCAGTGAAAATCGCGCGACCGGGTGATCAGCTCGCCGAGCAGCGGTGAGCGGTCGATCAGCCGGCGGGCGACCACGTGCACGGCCCCTTCCTGCCGCTGCAGCTCGCCGTGCACTTCGAGCAGGCGTGATTCCACCAGGGCGCGGCGGTATTCGTCTCCTATCCGCTCCCATACGATGATGTTCACCTGACCGGTCTCATCCTCCAGCGTGAGGAATGTCACGCCGCTTGCGGTACCCGGGCGCTGGCGCATCAGAACGATGCCGGCCGTGCGGACCGGCTTGCCGTGCGCAAGGCTTTCCAGCTCTCGCGCGCTGAGCAAGCACTTCGATTGCAGCGAATCCCGTAACAGTGCCAACGGATGTCGGCCCAAGGTGAGGCCCACGGAAGCATAGTCGGCAACGATGCACTCCCCTTCCGTGGGAATCCTCAGGAGCGGAGTGGGCTCATGCGCCTCCTCATGAGGCGCATCCTCCAGCGCCGTCTCCAGCGGCAGCGGCCGTTCCGTTCCGGCAACCTCCCAGAACGCCAGATGACGATTGCCGCTCAATGAGGCAAGTGCGCCGGCCGCTGCCAGCGCCTCCAGATCGCCCCGATCCAGTGCGGCCCGAGCCGCCAGATCCTGCACGCTCACGAAAGGTCGCAGCCCGCGAGCCTCGACGAGACGATCCGCTCCGCTTCTGGAAAGCGACTTGACCAGCCTCAGACCCAACCGCAGTGCCGGCTGACCATCCTCTCTCCGCTCCAGCGTGCAATCCCACGCGCTCACGCAGACGTCGACCGGCCGTGCCTCCACCCCGTGCGCCCTCGCGTCCCGGACGAGCTGCGCCGGCGCGTAGAAACCCATCGGTAGGCTGTTGAGCAACGCCGCCGTGAACGCCGCCGGCTCATGACACTTGAGCCAAGCCGAGTCATACGCCAGCAGGGCGAAGCTTGCAGAATGTGAATTATGGACGACGAGATTGTTCGCCAAAAAATTGGGATCCCCCTCGATCTGCAGATCGTATGTTTCCCGCCGTCCTACCGCCTCGATCTCTACGATCCGATCCCAGTAAACGTCGGAGTTCGCGAGGCGCGAAAGCTCGCGCGAGTGAAGACACTTGGCCAGACGTCCGATAACGGAACGGCGAAATCCGATCTTGGCGCCCCCTCGCGCCTGCACCTCTCGTATGCCAAGACCGGTTGAATGTCCGATCATCACCCAACTGAGCTTCAGCTTGTCCCGCTCGCGTCGAATAATCGTTCGAACATCAGCGGGGATAATGTCGCGCGACATGCGCCCGCCTCTTCGCGCGGCCAGAGTTTTTGAGCGTCTGCGCTTCTCGGGATCGAGAAAACGCCTGCCGATTTGGCGCCAGAAGCGCTGTAGTGGCTCCTCGCCCGTGATCGTCACCACATTATGATCTATCTTGCGGCCCCTGTAGGTTCGCTTGCATCGATAGAGGCGCGCGACTATTCCTAATCGCAAGAGCAGATGCTGCACTTCCAAGGCGAGCCTAGGAGAGGCAGTGTCATAGTCGGCATGACCCGTCATCGAAAATCCCCCATCTCCTTCCCAAAGACGGGCGAGCAGCAGCGCGATATTCGCATCGCACAGCCCGAAAACTTCCGGCGGTAGGCGCTTCTCGCGAGCGTCGTGTCCCCACATGCCAAGCGCCCTTACCCACTCCACGGCTCCGATTGGGCGATGACGATCAATGCGCCTGACACGTACGCTCAGACAGCTCCTGTGGTAATTGACCACTGCACGCGTATTCGGAAATCGCTCGACCGCCCTCACGAAATCTTTCCAGTGCCAGTGCTCGATCGTATAGAAATAGAAGGTGGAAGGATGACAGAGATTACCCTCTGCGATCAGATCGGCAAGAACCAGGATTTTATATCGCGGCCATCGGCGGGGCGGTGCCAACGGCAGCGTGCGCGCAGCGGCCACGTGATCGCCCACCCGCAATTTACCGAGTTGACACCAGCCCTTCATAGTCCTAAAGGGATGCTCAGCAGTTGCCAGAATGGAGTGACCCAGCGCGGTCCTCAAGCGCCACACCGGCTTTTTCCCACTCGCCCGCACCGCCACGACCGCACGCTTGCGCAAGCGCAACTCTTCATCGCATGCCAACGTCGCCCTGATTTCCGCGCGTCCGGAGACAATTTCATCGATTGTCAGCCATTTTCCCGTATCGGCGTCCACGACTCGAGTCTCGCCCACGACGCACTCAGGAAAGCCGTACTCGCCAAATCCCAACATCTGCTGATACAACCGCTGCGCGAATTCATCCGCGTAGCCGCGTGCTCTCATCCCGCCGAGCAGCTTCTCCCGGAAATGCTCGATGCCGCCGGTGCGTTTCCACGCGCCCATCGCCCGGCGCAGCGCATCCGCCTCGCCGGGCGTGAAGCCCGCGGCCGTAATGGCGAGCTGCATGACCTGCTCCTGAAAGATCGGCACGCCGAGGGTGCGCTTCAACACTCCCTCGACGTCGCGGCTCGGATAGCTCACCGGCTCGCCGGA
>JASHVV010000244.1 GCA_030044385.1 Gammaproteobacteria bacterium | reverse complement strand
AACACGGCGGACATCGAGGCGGTCTATCCGGAGATCGCGGATCGGCCGCTGCTGGCGCTGCAGTTTCCGGCGTTCGCCGACGGGCGGGCGCTGTCTCAGGCGGTGGTGCTGAGGAAGCGGCTGGGATTCCGCGGGGAGCTGCGGGCGGTGGGGGATGTGATCCGGGATCTGGTGTTCTGGCTGGGGCGGTGCGGGTTTGACAGCATCGTGCCGCGGAAGGATCAGAGTCTGGAGGCGTGCAAGGCGGCGCTGCTGGAGATCAGGGTGGCGTATCAGGCGGCTGCGGATGAGCACACGCCGATTTGGATCAGGCGGCGGCGAGCGGCGGCTTGAGACTCGGGCGTTCGCGCGGGACCGGGAAAATCGCTTTTCCGGGAACGCCGTGAATACGTCCCTGTAGGCTGCCGCAAAAACGTCCTGTTTTTGAGGCTCCCGGAAAAGCGATTTTCCCGGTCCCGCGCTATTTTACAGGTAACTTTATGTCGGCGAACATCGCGGCGACTTCCTCGGGAGTCGAGGCGCGGTGGGCGCGCTCGACGAGACGGCGGTCCAGGTGGGGCGCGATGAGCTGGGCGAAGTCGTACATGTATTTGCGCAGCAGTGTGCCGCGGCGGAAGCCCAGCCACGTCGTGTGGGCGGGGAGAAGATGGGAGGCGTCGATGACGGCCAGGTCGGGGTCGTTCTCGTCCACGGCCATGTGGGCAACGATGCCTACGCCCATGCCGAGCCGGACGTAGGTCACGATAACGTCGGAATCGCGCGCGGTGATCGCCACGTTTGGCGTCAGATTCGCTTTAGCGAAGGCGTCGATCAGGGAGGACGGGCCGGCGAAGCTGAACGTGTACGTGATGATGGGGTACGCGGCGAGCGCCCGGTAGGTGAGCTTGCCGGCGCTGGCCAGGGGATGGCTGCGCGGGACGATGACGACCCGGTTCCAGCGGTAGCAGGGCAGGATCGTCAGGTCGGAAAAGAGGCGCTCGGAGCCGGTGTTGATGGCGCAGTCGATGCGGTCCTGGGCGGCCATCTCGGCGATCTGCTCCGAGGTCCCCTGGTGCAGGTTCAGACGCACGTTGGGGTATTGGGCCAGGAACTCGCGGATGACCCCCGGCAGGACGTAGCGGGCCTGGGTATGGGTGGTGCCGATCGAGAGGCTTCCCCTGCCCTCGTCGCGCAGCTCCGTCGAGAGCGCGCGGATGCTCTGGGCCTCCTGCAGGATGTGCAGGGCGCGCTCGATCACCTGCTGGCCGGCGGGGGTGATGCGGGTGAGGTTGCGCCCCTCGCGCACGAAGATCTGGAAGCCGAGCTCGTCCTCCAGGAGCTTGATCTGCTTGCTGACCCCCGGCTGGGAGGTATGCAGCTTCTGCGCCGCGGCCGTGATGTTGAGGCCGCTTTGGGCCACGGCAGCCAGATAACGGAGCTGATGGAGCTTCATGGGGCAGAGCCTAGCGCAACCCTGGCCGTGCCGGCGACCCTTCGCAGGGGGGTAGGGTCGACCATAACCGGCCCGCAGTGCGTCAGAAGCAATCATTCGTTCTGCGGGTGGGGGCTCCCTGGCTATAGTCGCCCGCACCATGGGTGAGCTTCTGAATCTCGATCTCGAGCAAAAGGCGGTGGGCGTGCGCGAGCAGCTCCTCGCCGCGGTGCGCGAGCACGGGCGGGTCGTCTACTCGAACAGCCTGGGCGCCGAGGCGATGGTGCTCACGGACATCATCTGGACGCACGTGCCCGAGATCGACATGTTCAGCATCGATACCGGGCGGCTCCATCAGGAGACCTACGATCTGCTCGAGAAGCTCGAGCGCCGCTACAAGCGCTCGCTGCGCCTGGTCTACCCGGACGCGCAGGCCCTCCAGCAACTGGTCTCGAAGCAGGGCATCAACGGTTTCTACCACAGCCTGGATGCGCGCCTCGGCTGCTGCCAGGTGCGCAAGGTCGAGCCGTTCAAGCGCGCCATCGCGGGCTACACGGCGTGGGTGACCGGCGTGCGCCGCGAGCAATCGGCCGCGCGCGCGCAGGCCCACCCCATCGAGTGGGACACGCAATATGGCCTCTACAAGGTCAGCCCGCTGCTCGAGTGGACCGAGGCGGAGATCTGGCAGTACATCCACGCGCGCAAGCTGCCGTACAATTCCCTGCACGATCGCCAGTTTCCCAGCATCGGCTGCTTTCCCTGCACACGCGCGATCCAGCCGGGCGAGGGCCGCCGGGCCGGCCGCTGGTGGTGGGAGCAACCCGAGTCTCGCGAATGCGGCTTACATCCGAGAGTGCGCCATGCGGCCGCGCAGGCCTGACCGACGATCCGGCTCCGATGGACTATCTGCCGGTCTTTCTGCAGCTGCGCTCGGCACGCGTGGTCATCGTCGGCGGCGGACGCATCGCGGCGCGCAAGGCCGATCTCCTGCTGCGGGCCGGCGCGCACCTGACGGTGGTCGCGCCGCGGCTGCACGAGGATCTCCATGACCGAGCCGCCGCCGGCAGGCTGACACACCTCGCCGAGAGCTTCGTCCCGGCGCATCTTGACGGCACCACTCTCGCGATCGCCGCGACGGGCCTGAAGGAAGTCAACATCGCGGTATCCGAGGCCGCTCGCCAGCGTAACGTGCCCGTCAACGTCGTCGATGACGCGTCGCTGTCAACCTTCATCTTCCCCGCCATCATCGACCGCTCGCCGGTCGTCGTCGCCGTAGGCTCCGCCGGCCAGGCGCCGGTGCTGGCGCGGTGGGTGCGGGAGCAGATCGAGGCGGTGCTTCCCGCGAGCCTCGGTGCCCTCGCCCGCTTCATGGGAGAGCGGCGCAGGAGCGTGCAGCGCGCCCTCGGGGCCGCGGCTCGCCGCGCATTCTGGGAGCGCATCGTGCGCGGCCGCGCGGGTGCGCGGGTGCTGGCGGGCGACGAGCCCGGCGCGCAGCGCGCGTTCGAGGCTGAGATGTGGGTCTCCCGGCTCACCACTTCGGCCGCCACGGGCGACAGCGCCCTCGGCGAGGTCTATCTCATCGGCGCGGGGCCGGGCGACCCGGACCTGCTGACCCTGCGCGCGCTGCAGCTCTTGCAGCAGGCGGACGTGGTGCTCTACGACCGGCTGGTTCCGCCCGCGGTGCTGGAGCGCTGCCGCCGCGAAGCCCGCCGCATCTGCGTGGGCAAAGTGCACGGCGCGGCGCAGGGACACACGCCGCAGGAGGACATCCACGGGCTCATGGTCCGCCTCGCGCGCGAGGGCCTGAAGGTGGCGCGCCTCAAGGGCGGCGACCCCTTCATCTTCGGCCGCGGCGGCGAGGAAGCCGAGGCGCTCGCGCGCCACGGCATTCCGTATCTCGTGGTGCCGGGTATCACCGCGGCGCTCGGCGCCGCCGCCGGTGCCGGCATTCCGCTGACGCAGCGCGGACTGGCGCAGAGCGTGACCCTCGTGACCGGACATCTTCCGGAGGACGACGCGCTGGATTGGCGGGCGCTCGCGCGAGCGGGACAGACGGTCGTCTTCTACATGGGGGTGGGTCATCTGGGCTCGATCGCGGCCCGCCTGCGCGCGGCCGGCGCGGCCGACACGCTTCCGGCGGCGCTGGTGGAGCGCGCCACCCTGCCCGAGCAGCGGGTCCTTCGGGGTACACTCGGGCGGATCGCCGAGCTCGGCAGCCAGGCGGGCATCTCGGCCCCGGCCCTGCTCATCGTCGGCGAGATCGTGAGGTCCTCGCTCGCGGCAGACGGCGCGGCGCTCGCGACATCCGTGGCGGCCGAGACCGCCGCCGATCTGATACAGCCACTTTGAGCGGAGAGTTCGAGCATGCGTGACGGGTTCATCGGGTCGGTCGGCCACACTCCCCTGATCAGGCTGCGGCGGGTGAGCGAGGAGACCGGCTGCGAGGTGCTCGGCAAGGCCGAGTTCATGAACCCCGGCGGGTCCGTCAAGGACCGCGCCGCGCGCGCCATCGTGCTCGACGCCGAGCGCCGCGGCGAGCTGCCCCCGGGCGGCACGGTCGTCGAAGGCACCGCGGGCAACACCGGGATAGGCCTCGCCCACGTTTGCAACGCGCGCGGCTACCGCTGCGTCATCGTGATGCCCGACAACCAGTCGCCGGAAAAGTATCGGCTGCTCGAGATGCTCGGCGCCGAGGTCCACAAGGTGCCGACGGTTCCGTACAGCAATCCCAACCAGTACCAGAAGGTCTCCCAGCGGCTCGCCGCGAGTCTGCCGAACGCCATCTGGGCGAACCAGTTCGACAACACCGCGAACCGGCGAGCGCACGTCGAGACGACGGGGCCCGAGATCTGGGAGGAGACGCAGGGCCGCGTGGACGCATTCGTTGCCGCCTCGGGCACCGGCGGCACGTTCGCCGGCGTCGCTGAATACCTGAAGTCGCGCCGCCGCTCCGTTCGCTGCGTACTGGCCGACCCTCCGGGCAGCAGCCTCTACGAGTACGTGCGCAATGGCGCGTTGAAGTCGACCGGCTCCGGCTCGATCACCGAGGGCATCGGCATCGGACGCGTGACGGCCAATCTGAAGGACGCGCCAATCGACGACGCTGTGCACATCGAGGATCCGGACACCGTGCGCTTCGTCTATCGGCTTTTGCGGGAAGAAGGTCTCTTCCTCGGCAGCACCAGCGGCATCAATGTCGCCGCGGCCGTGCAGGTCGCGCGCGAGCTGGGTCCCGGCCACACCGTCGTCACCGTGCTCTGCGACGGCGGTGCGAAGTATCAGTCGCGGCTCTTCAACGCGGAGTGGCTGCAGCAGAAAGGCCTGCTCGCCGCCGCCGGTGCCCCCGTGTCCGGGCCACCGATCGCGCTCGATCACGTCATGGTCGCCTGAGCGGGCGCCCCGTGACGTTGTCGCCACGCGTCCTGTGGCTGATCCCGGTGGGCTTCGTCGCCCAGATGGTCGACGGCTGCGTCGGCATGGGCTACGGCATCTCGGCCAGCTCCATCCTCGCCACGCTCGGCATTCCGCCCCTCATCACCAGCGCCACGGTACACGCGGCCGAAGTGTTCACATCCGGTATCTCGAGTGCTTCTCACGCGTGGTTCCGCAACCTGGATCGGAAGATCTTCCTGTCCCTCCTCGCGCCGGGTGTTATAGGCGGCGTGATCGGCGCAACGGTGCTCGCGCATGTCCCGACTCACGCAATCCGCCCATTCGTTTGGAGCTACCTGATCGTCACCGGCCTGTGCGTCGTGGGCCGTGTTGTGCTCAAGCGTCCGCCGACTCTCACTGTTGGGGCGCCTGGACCGGCGTTGGGATTGATTGCGGGGTTCCTGGACGCCATCGGGGGCGGCGGCTGGGGAACCATCGTCACCTCGACCATGATCGCTCGAGGTATCGCACCGCGTTACGCGATCGGTACGGCCAACGCGGTCGATTTCTTCGTTGCGCTCGCCACCAGCATCGCCTTATGGACGCAGATGGGGCACATGAGATACGACATGGTCATTGCCCTGCTGATCGGCGGCGCGGCGGCCGCCCCGCTGTCGGCATGGGTCACGCGGCACGTCCCGGCGCGCGCCGCGGCCACGGCAGTGGGCCTCGTAGTCGTGATTCTCGGGGCAGCGGGTCTCTTCGCCACGCTGACCTGAAGCCGTCCCTCACTCACGCCGGCGTCCCGAAGCGAGTCATCATGTTTGCGCTGACCCCTGCCGAGCTCGACGCGCTGCGCCTCAGCCTCGACGTTGCCCTGCGCAGCGTCGCTTTCAGCCTGCCGCCCGCCGTCCTCGTGGCCTACCTGCTCGCGAGAAGCCGCTTTCCAGGCGTGCTGGCTCTCGATGCGCTGGTTCATCTGCCGCTCGTCCTGCCGCCGGTCGCCGTGGGTTACCTCTTGCTCGTCTCACTCGACAACCGCAGCGTCGCCGGCCAGTGGTTGCTGGCGCATTTCGGCATCGAGCTGCCGTTCACCACGTGGGGCGCTACCTTGGCGACCGCCGTCATGACCTTCCCGCTCATGGTGCGGGCGATCCGCCTCGCGCTCGAGAGCGTCGATCGGGGGCTCGAGGCGGCGGCGCGCACTCTGGGCGCGGGGCCTCTCGATCGCTTCGTTTCCATCACCCTGCCGCTGATGCTGCCGGGGATTCTCGCGGGGCTGCTCACGGCTTTCGCGGCCGGGCTGGGCCAGTTCGGCGCCGTGATCACTTTCGCTTCCAACGTGCCCGGCGTCACGCGCACTCTGCCGCTAGCGCTCTACACCGCCATCCAGGAGCCGGGTGGGGAAGCGATGGCCATGCGGCTTGCGGTCCTCTCCATCGCGCTCGGCCTCATCGGACTCGTGCTCGCGGAGCTGCTCGCCCGGCGCGTCTACCGGCTTCTGGGGCGTTGAGGCGCCGGGCGCCACGATATGTTGCGGCTGTCGGTCCTCAAGCGCTGGGCAGGCTTCACGCTGCGTGCCGAGCTCGAGGCGCCAACGCCGGGCGTCGTTGCGCTGTTCGGCCGCTCGGGCTGCGGCAAGACCACGGTGGTCAACATCATCTCCGGGCTGTTGCAGCCCGATGAGGGGCGGGTGGAGCTCGACGGTGTCGTCCTCACCGACACGCGAGCACGCCTGCGCGTGCCGGTCGAGCGCCGGCGAATCGGCTATGTTTTCCAGGACGCCCGACTGTTTCCGCATCTTGGCGTGCTGGCGAATCTGCGCTATGGGATGCGCCGTGCGCCGCGCGCAGGCCGCGCCATCGGGCTCGACGAGGTGCTCGCCCTCCTCGGGCTCGAGCCGCTTCTCGGGCGGCGGCCGTACCAGCTCTCGGGAGGAGAGCGCCAGCGCGTTGCCCTCGGGCGCGCCCTGCTCTCCCAGCCGCGGCTGTTGCTTCTCGATGAGCCCTTGGCTGCGCTCGATGCCGCGCGACGGGAGGAAGTGCTGCCCTATCTCGAGACCCTGCGCGACCGGCTGTCGATCCCGATGGTTTTCGTCAGCCACCAGCTGGATGAGGTGCTGCGGCTCGCCACGCACGTGGCACTGATGGACTCCGGTGAGATCGTCGCGTCCGGTACGCTTAGCGACATCAGCCTGCGGCCGGAGCTTCGGGCCATCGTCGGATCGGAAGCGGTCGGTGCCGTGCTGGATGGCGTCGTGACGCACGTCGATACCGGCCACGGCATGGCGGACGTGCAGATCGGAACCGGCACTCTGCACATCAGCGTGCCCGAGGCGCGTGTCGGTGCGCAAATGCGCATCCAACTTCTCGCCCGTGACATCATTCTCGCCACGGAGCCGCCGCGCGGATTGAGCGTCCGCAATGCCGTGGAGGGCGTCATCACGGAGCTTTCCGCCGACCTCGGTCAGGCGGTCCTGGTCAAGGTCGACATAGGCGCGGGCGCGTCAGTCCTCTCCCGGGTCACCCGCAATGCCACGGAGGCTCTCGGCCTGAGAGCCGGCATGCCAGTCTGGGTGCTGGTCAAAGCCGTCTCGGCGCGCGGCCATACCTACAGCGCCGCCCAGCGCTCCTGATCCTGACAGGCCGCCCGGCCAGCGCCGCTACCAGGTGTCCGGCTCCCAGTTCTGATCGCTGCCGTCGGCGAGCTGCCCGACGGTGATGGTGCTGGCGTCCTTGTAATAGTGCGCCGGCACGGGCAGGTTGAGCGGCGCGGGCGAGCCGTCCATGACCCGTGCCGCAAGATCGTAGCGGGAGCCGTGACACGGGCAGAAGAAGCCGCCCGGCCAACCCGCCGGCAGGTCGGGCGCGCCCACTTGTGGCCGGTACTTCGGAATGCAGCCGAGGTGGGTGCAGATGCCGACGACCACGAGATAGCTGGGATTGATGGAGCGCTGGATCGGGTTCCAGCCCGGAAGGCCCGCGGGCTGCTGCGCCTCTTTCGACTCCGGGTCCTTCAACTGGCCGTTGAGCTTCGGCAGCTCCGCGAGCTGCGCCTCGGTCCGATGCAGCACCCA
>JASHVV010000243.1 GCA_030044385.1 Gammaproteobacteria bacterium | reverse complement strand
GATTTCACCGCGATGATCCGCTTCGAGGAAAGATCGATCCCGAGCCCGGTGAAGGCATCCGGCGAGAAAGTCTGCGTGCGCACGCTCATGACCACGACGTCGATGCCGCCGATGTCGAGCCAGACCGAATCGCCCATGCGGCTGCGTCCGGGTCCCATGTTCTGCTGACTGTGATCGGGCACGATGCTCTGCACGGTGGCGACCACATCCATCGGCTCACCGGAAGCGGGTCCGCATTTGCCGCCGATGCGCAGTGACAGCCTCGCGCCTACGCCTGCTTCCGCGCACGCCTGCACGGTCATCGGATCCCAAATCGAGCCGTAGGCCGCATTCTCCACGCGGCCCTGCAACATCGCACGCAGGAGTGAGACGTTGTCGCTCGGCGCGCCGCCCCCGGAATTGTCCGCGGTATCCCCCAGGACGACGACACCCGAGTGGTTGCGGGCCCGGGCCAGCGCCGTGGGGATGTCCGGATACCGGGGCAGGAGGGCTTCGCGCAGGTCGTAGATCGCGTGGCCGATCTCCGTGGCGACCGACTCGGCGAGGGGCGCGTCGCCATCGGTGATGGCCAGGACCTTGGAGCCGGTCTCCGGGGTGTCTCCCCAGGGAAATCCGTGGCCGAAGCTGACCGAGAGAACGCCCTTGCACCGCTCCGCTGCCTTCATGCGCCGCACGAGCCCCGCCATCGGCTCCGTGGTGGTCGGATAGAAACCCACCATCCGGCAATCGAAAAGATGCGTCACCGGACGGCATTGCCGCTGAGCCGCGCGGGTGCAGATCTCATAGAGCTCGCGCCCGCGCTCGAGATAATCCGTGTGGGGATACTCCTTCATCAGCACGATGGCGTCGGCCGCGGCAGTCATCTGCGGCGTCAGATGGCAGTGAGGGTCGAGCAATGCGCCGATGGCCGCGTTCGGCCCGAGAATGCGGCGGGTCCGGCTGAGGATGTCGCCTTCGCAGTCATCGCACCCCGCCGCGACCATGGCACCATGCAGGAAAAAGAGCGCCACGTCGCACGGCCCCCTCGCGCGCAGCTCCTCCAGCATGCCGTCGCGGTACTCCTCGTAAACCGGCTGCAGCGTCGGCCCGGACGGCTGGGCGTGGGCGAAGAATCCTTCGATGAATTCGTGTCCGTCGCGCGCCGCAAGTTGCTTCCACATCCCGGCCACGACGCCTGTCTCGTCTTCCTGCCCGCGCGTGCTGGCATCGCCGTAGAAGGGCCCGACTTCGGAGAAACCCCGCTTGCCGGTCGGCCAGGGCGCGAAGGTATTGGTCTCGGTGATGAGTCCCGCGGTGAAGAGGCGCATGGCTTCTCCCGAAGTTTCCAGTTGAGAAAAAAATTTCTATACGCTAAAACAGAGGCAACTTCAATATCGAGGAGCTCCGGTCCCGTGGTGCCGACCCCGAATCATCCATGACCCGCTCGCACACCGACATCCTGATCATCGGTGCGGGCATCGCCGGCGCCTCGGCGGCGGCGGAGCTGGCGCGCACTCACCGGGTCATGCTGCTCGAGGGTGAGACGGCGCCGGGGTATCACTCGACCGGCCGCTCCGCGGCGGTGTTCTCGGAGTCCTACGGCAACTGGGCAGTGCGCGCGCTGACGCGGGCGAGCCGTGATTTCTTCCATCACCCGCCGCCCGGGTTCAGCCCCCATCCCCTGCTCAAGCACCGCAGCTGGTTGCACGTGGCGTCCGCGAGTCAGGCTGCCGCCCTGGAGCAATTCCTCGCCACCGAGGACATCGCCGGCCGGGCACGGCGCGTCGGCCCGGAGGAGGCTCTCGCCCTTTCCCCTTTGCTGCGGCCGGAGACAGCGGCAGCGGGCGGCGCCTACGAGCAGGACGCCGCCGATATCGACGTGGATGCGCTTCATCAGGGGTATCTGCGGCTGCTGCGTCAACGGCGCGGCACGGTGCTCACCGGCGCGCAGGTCACGGCCATCACGCCCGGCGCACGCGGCGCACGTCGGTGGCTCGTCGCGAGCACGGCGGCAGACTTCGAGACCGACATCGTCATCAACGCCGCCGGCGCCTGGGCCGATCAGGTCGCAAGCCTTGCCGGCGTCGCACCCGTCAGAATTCAACCTTGCCGGCGCACCGCGGCGTTGATCGAGCTTTCCGACTGCGGGATTTCCGATGCCTGGCCGGTGACGATCGACATCGAAGAAGCCTATTACTTCAAGCCCGACGCCGGCCTCCTCCTCGTCTCGCCGGCGGACGAGACCCCGGTCGAGCCGTGCGACGTGCAGCCGGAGGATCTCGACGTGGCCATCGCCGTCGACCGCCTGGAGAAGGCGACACGGGCGAGCGTCAAGCGAGTGCGGCGCACCTGGGCAGGACTGCGGTCGTTCGCGGCCGACCGATCGCCGGTCATCGGCTTCGATCCCGTGGCGCCGGGATTCTTCTGGCTGGCCGGCCAGGGCGGCTACGGCATTCAGACGGCGCCGGCCGCGTCGGCCCTGGCCGCAGCCCTGGTGCGCAATGAAGCGAAGCCGCCGGAATTGGCCGAGCTCGATCCGGCCGCGGTCTCGCCGGCGAGGTTTGCCGGCAGCTAGGCTCGATTGGCGGCGCTTTGCGCTTTCGCCCGGTGAGCGTTTAATAGCCTCCCACCCGCAGGAGAGCACCGCCATGCAGAAGCGAAGACTCGGAACGAGCAGTCTCGAGGTATCGGCGATCGGCTTGGGCTGCATGGGCCTCAGCCACGCTTATGGCCGGCCTGTCGACAGGAAGGACGGCATCGCGCTGATCCGCGCAGCCGTCGATCGGGGCGTCACCTTCTTCGATACGGCCGAAGTGTACGGCCCGTTCACCAACGAGGAGCTCGTCGGTGAAGCGCTGGCGCCCGTGCGCGACCGGGTCGTCATCGCGACCAAATTCGGCTTCGTCGTCGATCCCAAGAGTGAGCAGCGGGGTCTGAACAGCCGTCCCGATCACATCAGGGAGGTGGCCGAAGCCTGCCTCAAGCGCCTCAATACCGATCGGATCGACCTTTTCTATCAGCATCGGATCGACCCGCAGGTGCCCATCGAGGAGGTTGCGGGCACCGTCAAGGATCTGATCCGGGAAGGCAAGGTGAAGCACTTCGGCCTTTCGGAGGCTGGCGCGGACAACATCCGCCGCGCCCATGCCGTGCAACCGGTCGCGGCGTTGCAGAGCGAGTACTCCCTGTGGTGGCGGGAGCCGGAGACCGAGGTGTTCCCGGTGCTCGCGGAGCTCGGCATCGGCTTCGTCCCCTTCAGCCCGCTCGGCAGGGGCTTCCTCACCGGGGCCATCGACGAGAACACGAAAATCGAGAGCTCTGACTTCCGGGCCGGCTTGCCGCGGTTCTCGCCGGAAGCGAGAAAGGCAAACCAGGCGCTGGTCGAGCTCATCGGACGACTCGCAGACGGCAAGGGCATCACGCGCGCGCAACTGGCGCTCGCCTGGGTGCTGGCCCGCAAACCGTGGATCGTCCCGATTCCCGGCACCACCAAGCTGCATCGCCTCGAGGAGAATCTCGGCGCGGTCGACGTCGAGTTGAATGCCGCCGATCTGCGCGAGATCGACCGCGCGCTATCGGAGGTGACGGTGCAGGGCGCGCGTTACCCGGAGCATCTGCGCAAGCTCGCCGCCAAATAGAGATGTCGCCGAGCTCAAGCGGGCTCGTGGCAGACGACCTCGATGTTGTTTCCGTCGGGATCCAGGACGAACGCGCCGTAATAATTCTCGTGATAGTGAGGTCTCAGGCCCGGCTCGCCGTTGCTCCTCCCGCCCGCCTTCAGTGCCGCCCGGTAGAACTGATCGACCTGCGAGCGGTTTCCCGCCGTGAATGCGATATGGACGCCGGAGCAGGGCGAGCCGTGGTCGCCGATCCAGAAGAACGGCTTTGGCGCGATGCCGAATCCGGCGTGTGCGCCGGCCCCCGTCTGCTCGGCGGTCACTTCCATCAGCAGCGAGATACCGAGCGGCTGCAGTGCCGCCGTGTAGAAAGCCCTGGATTTCCCGAGATCCGAGACTGCAAAGCCCGTATGGTCGAGCATGACGAACTCCCGTCGTGGGAAACGCGATCGCCATGATGCCACACGCCACGCTCTGAATGTCACGACCCGGATTTGCGGACTGGCGACCGCATGACTACAGTCGCGTCATGGAGCGCGCGATCGGCATTACCGTCCACACCGGGTGGGGAGCCTGCATGGTCGTGGGTGGGTCGCTGCGCGAGCCGGAGATCGTCAGCAACACGGTGATCGAGCTCTTGGAGGATACGGAGCGATTCTGCTATCACCGCGCCGTTGAAATGAAGGCTGCGTCGGTGTCGGAGTGGCTTACGCGCATGCGCACGAAGGCGCTCGCGCGAGCGCGAAGCGAGCTCGCGCCGCTACTGGGCCAGCACGTGCGTGTCGGCGCCATCGTCGCCAAGGACGGAGTGCTTCCGGACACCGACACGGCGCTGGCGGCCCACACCCGAATCCACTCCGCGGAAGGCCTCTTCTACCGCGACATCTTCCGCGATGCCTGTCGGCTTCCCTGCCGCATCATGGCGCCAGCGTCTCTCGACATCACCGCGGTGGGCAAGCTCGCCACCAAGCCCTGGGGACGCGACCAGAAGCTCGCGGCGCTGGCGGCCTGGCAGGCGCTGAGCCATTGATTGGATCTGATCCCGCGCTGGGCCGCTAAACCAGCGCGTCGTGGCGCGATTCGACGCCGCACGACCCGAGGCTCTTCACGCGCTCTGCGCACTGGCGCACCGCCTGCGGGTTCTGTCCCGAAGCGAGCGCGAGCCAGAGGATGACGAGGCTGAATGCCGCGATGATCCACATGCCCGTGAAGAATCCGATGACGCCCTTGCCGCCCATGACGCCGGCCGGCCCGAGATAGCTCACCGCCCACATGCCGACGAGATAGGGGATCACCCACCACCCTTCCCGCCACCCGAGCTCGCGCAGCGGTCGGCGGGTTGCGATGTACCATCCCAGGTACACGATGATGTAGGCGAATACCGCGCCGAACATCCATACGGTCACCGCGTAACCCGTCCAGTAGATGATCCA
>JASHVV010000242.1 GCA_030044385.1 Gammaproteobacteria bacterium | reverse complement strand
GCGAGCTCGAGCAGCTCCCTGAAGGGGATGCCGAGGGGCACCTCGAAGTTGCCCGCCTTCTCCACGTGGCCCGACACGGAGAAGATCACCGTGCCGCCCGAGTTGGCGGGGCCGAGCGCGGCGAACCACTGCGGGCCCTTGCGCAGGATGGTGGGGACCGAGGCGAAGCTCTGCGTGTTGTTGATCGTGGTCGGCTGGCCGTAGAGGCCGAAGTTGGCCGGGAACGGCGGCTTGAAGCGCGGCTTGCCGGGCTTGCCCTCGAGGGAGTCGAGGAGCGCGGTCTCCTCGCCGCAGATGTAGGCGCCGGCGCCGACGAAGGTGTGGATGTCGAAGTCGATCCCGGTGCCGCGGATGTTCTTGCCGAGGAGGCCGGCCGCGTAGGCTTCCTTCAGCGCCGCCTCGAAGCGCGGCACCGGCTCGCCGAGGAATTCGCCGCGGATGTAATTGTAGGCGACGGTGGTATTGGTGGCGTAGCCGCCGAGCGCGAGGCCCTCGATGAGCGCATGCGGGTTGTAGCGCAGGATGTCGCGGTCGTGGCAGGTGCCGGGCTCGCTCTCGTCGGAGTTGCAGACCAGGTACTTCTGCACCGGCGAGTTGCGGGGCATGAAGCTCCACTTGGTGCCGGTGGGGAAGCCCGCGCCGCCGCGGCCGCGCAGGCCCGACGCCTTCACGGCGTCGATGATCTGCTCGCGCGGCGGCTTCTCCGCGAGGATCCTCTCCCACACCTCGTAACCGCCGATCCTGCGGTAGGTGTCGAGCTCCCAGGAGCGCTCGAGCTTCAACGGCTCGAACACGACGAGGTTCATCTTGTCGGGGCTGATGGCCATGGCGCTACTTCAGCTCGTCGAGAATCCGGTCGAGCTTCTCCGGCGTGAGATGCTCGTGAAAGACGTGATCCACCATCATCATGGGCGCGCCGGTGCAGGCGGCCAGGCACTCCTCCTCGCGCTTGAGGAAGATGCGCCCGTCGGGCGTGCTCTCGTTGAGCCTGATGCCGAGCTTGCGTTCCGCGTGCGCCACCAGATCCTCGCCGCCGTTCAGCATGCACGAGATGTTGGTGCAGATGCTGACGTGGTGCCGGCCGCAGGGGTGGGTCTCGAACATCGAGTAGAAGCTCGCGACCTCGTAGACCTGGATGGGCGGCAGCCTCAGGTACGCGGCGACGGCGTCCATGAGCTGCGGCGTGAGATGGCCGTCGTTCTGCTCCTGCGCGGCGCGCAGCGCCGCGATGCAGGCGGAGCGCTGCCTGCCCGGCGGGAACTTCGCCACCCAGTGGTCGATCTCGCGCCGGGTGTGCTCGGAAAGGAGTGTCGTGGCCTCGGCGCCCGCGCCGCGGGCGGCATGGCCCTGGATCTCGTTGCTCAACGGTCGACTTCCCCGAAGACGATGTCCTGTGTGCCGATTACCGCGACCACGTCCGCCAGCATGTGGCCGCGAATCATTTCCTCGAGCGCACCGAGGTGCGCGAACCCCGGCGCGCGGCATTTCAGCCGGTACGGCTTGTTGGCGCCGTCGGAGACGAGATAGATGCCGAACTCGCCCTTGGGCGCCTCCACCGCGGCGTAGGTCTCTCCCGCGGGGACTTCGTAGCCCTCGGTGAAGAACTTGAAGTGGTGGATGAGCGATTCCATGTCGCCCTTCATGCGCTCGCGGCGCGGCGGCCGCACTTTGCGGTCGTCGATCATCACCGGGCCGGGGTTGCGGCGCAGCCAGTCGACGCACTGGCCGATGATGCGGTTCGACTGGCGCAGCTCCTCCACGCGCACGAGGTAGCGGTCGTAGCAGTCGCCGTTGACGCCGACCGGGATGTCGAAATCCATGCGGTCGTAGACCTCGTAGGGCTGCTTCTTGCGCAGGTCCCACACGATGCCGGAGCCCCGCAGCATGGGTCCCGAGAACCCGAGCTGCATGGCGCGCTCCGGCGATACGACGCCGATGTTGACCGTGCGCTGCTTCCAGATGCGGTTGTCGGTGAGCAGCGTCTCGTAATCGTCGATGCAGGCCGGGAACCGCCGGGTGAACGCCTCGATGAAATCGAGCATCGAGCCCGCGCGCGCCTCGTTGAGGCGGTCGACCTCCTTCTGCGGGCGCCACTTCGACGCCTGGTATTTCGGCATCGTGTCCGGCAGGTCGCGGTAGACGCCGCCCGGCCGGTAGTAGGTGGCGTGCATGCGCGTGCCGGAGACCGCCTCGTAGACGTCCATCAGCTCTTCCCGCTCCTTGAAGCAGAGGAGGAACACGGTCATGGCCCCGATGTCGAGCGCGTGCGCGCCGAGCCACATGAGGTGATTCAGCACGCGGGTGATCTCATCGAACATCACGCGCACGTACTGCGCGCGCTCCGGCGGCGTGATGCCGAGCAGCCGCTCGATCGCGAGCACGTAGGCGTGCTCGTTGCACATCATGGAGACGTAGTCCAGCCGGTCCATGTAGCCGATCGACTGGTTGAACGGCTTCGACTCCGCGAGCTTCTCGGTCCCCCGGTGCAGCAGGCCGATGTGCGGGTCGGCCTTCTGGATGACCTCGCCGTCCATCTCCAGCACCAGGCGCAACACGCCGTGGGCGGCCGGGTGCTGCGGGCCGAAGTTCATGGTGTAGTTGCGGATCTCCGTCATCGGGACCGGAGCGTCCATCGGGTTGGCGGCCATCAGCGGGGTGCCTCCGGATCTCTGAGCGCCGGCTCGTAGCGGTGATCGTGACGGATCACCTTCGGCACGAGCACCCGCGGCACGATGCTCACGGGCTGGTAGACCACGCGCTTCTTCTCCGGGTCGTACTGCGCCTCGACGTTGCCGATGAGCGGGAAATCCTTGCGGAACGGATGCCCGATGAAGCCATAGTCGGTGAGGATGCGGCGCAGGTCCGGATGGCCGCGGAAGAGGATGCCGAAGAGGTCGAACGCCTCGCGCTCGAACCAGTTGGCGCCGGCCCAGATGCCGGTCACCGAATCGACGGTCGGTTCCCGCGTGTCCGGGCACTTCACCCTGAGGCGCAGCCGCGCATTGTGAGCGACCGACAGGAGCTGGTAGACGACGGCGAAGCGGCCGGGCATGTCAGGATCGGGCGCCGTGGCCGCCCGGATCCTGGCGCGGCTGAAGCCGGTGCCGGTCGCCGACTCGGTCTGCCATTCGTCGCGGCCATGGTGCAGATAATCGACGCCCGCGACGTCCATCAGCATCTCGAACCCGAGCTCCGGCGCATCCCGCAGAGTACGGCAGGCGGCGAGGAGCGCCTCCGGCTTCACTTCGTAGGCCAGCTCGTCGGGCAACGACGGCAGGCGCTGCGCCGCATCCTGCAACTGCGCCTCGATCTTGCGTGACAGCTCGGGCGCAGTCGGGCTCGCGCCGTCCGCGGCCTTCTGGTCCGGCGGGGGGATCGGTTCTGCCATTCGGTGTCTGCTCGGGTTTCTACCTGGCGATCGTGCTGGTCCGCGCGATCTTCTTCTGCAGCTGAATGATGCCGTACACCAGCGCCTCCGCCGTCGGTGGGCAGCCCGGGACGTAGACGTCCACCGGCACGATGCGGTCGCAGCCGCGCACCACCGAGTAGGAATAGTGGTAATAACCGCCGCCGTTGGCGCACGAGCCCATGGAAATCACCCAGCGCGGCTCCGCCATCTGGTCGTACACCTTGCGCAGGGCCGGGGCCATCTTGTTGACCAGGGTCCCGGCGACGATCATCACGTCGGACTGGCGTGGGCTGGGACGGAAGACCACGCCGAAGCGGTCGAGGTCGTAGCGCGAGGCGCCGGCGTGCATCATCTCCACCGCGCAGCAGGCCAGGCCGAAGGTCATCGGCCAGAGCGAGCCGGTACGCGCCCAGTTGAGGAGGTTGTCGACCTGCGTGGTGAGGAAGCCGCGCTGTGCGAAGCCTTCCCCATAATCGGGGGCGCCCTCCGGATCTAATCCCACTCCAGCGCCCCTTTCTTCCACTCGTAGATGAACCCGACGGTGAGGATGACGAGAAACACGCCCATCGCGATGAGGCCCGCGGCGCCGATCTTCCCGAGCGCCACCGCCCAGGGGAAGAGGAACGCGATCTCGAGGTCGAACACGATGAAGAGGATGGCGACGAGGTAGTAGCGCACGTCGAACTTCATGCGGCTGTCCTCGAACGCCTCGAAGCCGCACTCGTAGGGGGAGAGCTTGTCGCGGTCGCGGGGATTGCGGGAGAAGAAGCGGCCGATGCCGGTGCCGAGCGTGAGCAGGACGAGCGCGAGGCCGGTCGCGATCACGAGGAAGATCAGTATCGGCAGATAATTGGTCAGCATGCCTCTGGCAACCCACTCCCGCTGGAAGCCGCCCATTGTAGCAGCGGCCGAAACGATTTTGGTTGGTGCCGACGGGGAGATTCGAACTCCCACACCTTGCGGCGCTAGCCCCTCAAGCTAGTGTGTCTACCAATTCCACCACGTCGGCACTCATCAATCGTCCCTGGCAATTTTCACGAGCGTCGAGCGCGGAGCGCGCTCGCGCAGGAATCACTTCTGCGGCTGCGGCGGGGCCGGCGCATTTTGCGGCGCGGGCGGCGGCGCCAACTTCGGCCCGTTGGCGGGGCCCGTCGCCGGGGCCGGAGCCTGGCCGGCGATGTCCAGGATCGTTTTCGTCTGCTCGTGCGAGCGCGTGCTGAGGTAAGTCAGCGCGAGGCTGTTGATCATGAAGATGGCGGCGAAGATCGCCGTTGCGCGCGAGAGCGCCGTGGTCGCGCCGCGCGCGCCGAACACGGTCCCGGAGGCGCCGGCGCCGAAGCCGGCGCCGGCCTCCGCGCCCTTGCCGCGCTGCAGCATCACCAGCACGAGGATGCACAGCGCCGAGATGATCTGAACGACTACGAGAGCTGCATGCAACATAAAAACTACCGCGATCCGGCTGCGGCCAGGATCGCCAGGAATTCGTCCGCTTTGAGCGAAGCGCCGCCGATCAGGCCGCCATCGACGTCCGGCATGGCAAAGAGCTCCGCTGCATTGCCTGCCTTGACGCTGCCGCCGTAGAGGATACGGGTGACGTCGCCGATTGTAGCATCCCGGGCGGCAATGCGGGCACGGATGAAGGCGTGCACCTCCTGCGCCTGCTCCGGCGTGGCGTTGCGGCCGGTGCCGATGGCCCAGACCGGCTCGTAGGCGATCACGGCGCTCGCCAGCGCCTGCTCGCCGCAAAGCTCGAGAACCGCGTCGAGCTGGCGGGCGACCACTTCGCGGGTGCGGCCGGTTTCCCGGTCCGCAAGCTGCTCGCCGACGCAGAGGATGGGCACCAGCTCCTTGGCGAGGGCGGCCGCGAACTTGCGGGCGACCAGCGAGTCGCTCTCGCGGTAGTGCAGCCGCCGCTCGGAATGGCCGACGATGCAGTACCGGCAGCCGATGTCCTTGAGCATCGTGGCCGAGACCTCGCCGGTGAAGGCGCCCTGCGCCTCGGCACAGACATCCTGGGC